>NZ_JAYFEZ010000011.1:0-35694 GCF_034863425.1 Mycoplasma sp. 21DD0573 | reverse complement strand
TATTGAGATGCTTTGAGTTTTTTATAAATTGTCTATAAAACTTGTCCTAGTTTATAGTAATTTAATTTAACACGTTTTTTAGTTTCGAATTGATAATCAACTGCTCATAGTTTTCCATCAGTGAATTGAAGTGGTAATCCATTTGCAACTTTGTGTTTTGTAGCATAATAAATTTTGACTCTTTTGTTATCTAAAATAACATAAGCACCCGGATTCGATGAGAATGCTCTGATTTTATTAAATGCTTGTTCAACTGTTAAATCACTTGTTAAGAGTGCATCTTCTTTTAATAATTTTGGACTTAAAATGACTTTATCTTCATCTTGAACAATTTCCTCAAAATCACCTTTAACATAGTCTACAAGTCATTTTGTGATATTTTCAGTAGCTAATTTTGATAATTTTACAAACAATGTATCAGATGTGTCTGTATCTTCAATTGGAATTGAAACCATTTTAATAATGTTACCTGCATCCATTTGTTTTGTCATATACATTAATGAAAGTCCGGTTTCTTTATCTCCATAAAGAAGTGAATATTGAATAGGCGCAGCACCTCTATATTTAGGTAACAGTGAACCGTGAATATTAATTGAAGCTAATTTTGGAAGAGCTAAAACTTTTTCAGGAACATATTGACCAAAAGCACAAGTTAGTAAGATATCAAAATCTAATTCTTTAAGTTCGTCATAAATTTGTCCGATTTTTTCAGGTTGAAAAAGTCTAATGTTATATTTTTGAGCTAATAATTTTGTAGGGGTAGGTAAAAGTGCATAACCTCTATTTGCTGGTTTATCAGGTTGCGAAACAATTCCTACAACATCAAAGTTTTTGATAACTTCTTCAAAAATAGGAACCGAGAACTCGGGTGTTCCTGCTAATAAAATTTTTGTTTTATTCATTTTTCTCCTATCCGATTGAGATTTCCTTGTAAATTAGCTCTCTCATAACTTCAACAATTTTAGTGAGCATTTGTTCAGTTAATTTAGTTGTTGATTTACTATTTTCATTAATTTCTTTTAAGTGTGTAAACATTTTTTCAGATGTAAAGTATGTTCCAAAGAAAGTGATCTTATTATTGATTGATCTTTGTTCTAAAATTTCCATAATTACTGAATCTCAGAATCAAATACTTAAGTTTTTAAGTCCAATTTCATCTAAAACTAACAAATCAACTTCACTAAGCTGTTTTTTAATAAAATCAATGTCATTTGAGTTTTTCTTATCAAATGTTTTTTTGATTTCTTGGTCTAAATCATTTATATTAATGTAAGCAACAGTTTTGTTATCTAATGCAAAAGAATTTGCGATTCTTGAAAGTAAATTACTTCTTTGAGATTTTCTTACTCCAGAAATTAAAAGACCCTTCATTGATAGTTCATTGTGTTCTTTTAATTTAACTTTTAATTCTTCTATATATTTGTGTAAGTCAATATAGTCTTCATCATTTATAACTACATTTTCAATAACTTCATCATTAATTGGTTCACTGATGTCTGTGAAAATTAAGTGATTTTCTAATCTTAATTTTCTACCTTCATCATTATTTGCTATTTTTCTAACTAACTGCAATTTACCATTTTCATCTCTTAAAAAATAATTTCTAATAGGTAGATTTTTATCGATAGTTCTTTGTTTATAGTAATCAATTAAATGAACAAAATAATCTCAAATTTCCTTATCTGAGATATTTAATTCATCTATTAGTTGTGCTAATATTTCTTTTTTCTTGATATCAGCAATAATCTGTGCAGGTTCTATTTTCAAGTTTTTATCTAGAAAAATTCGTCAATCTAGATTTCGATTATTTTTTGTCATTAATTAAAGTCTCCAATTAATGTTTAAGAGCATTCTTGAAAGCTTCTTTTTCATGGAAAATTTTTTGTTCTTTTTTATCTTTAAATTTTCCATCAAAATAAGCTTCGATTGTGTCGAATCTCATAAGACCTGCATTTTTAATTTCAACCATCATTGAGTTTGCATGTTTAAATCACTCGTTAGGAGTTGAAGATTTTTCTTTAGAAATATATAAAACATAGTTAATGATTTTTGAATCAGTAAATTTGCTAATTCATTCATCTAATTTGTTTTCAATTTTTTCATTTCTGAAACCATATGAAATTGATTTATAGAAATCTCTTGTGCTTAATTTAATTAAAGCTTCATATTTATTTGAATATTTATATTCGTTTAATAAACTAATAGGCTCTAACATAGAAAAATCAACTGGTGCAAAATCAGCATTTTTTTGTCTTAATTTACCTAAATTAATTAAATTGTCAACAAATTCATTCTTTGGATATTGAGATTGCTCATTCTCATTATTAAATACATCAAAGAAACTTGCTGAAACATCTTGGATGTGTGGTGTTTCGATTATGTTTGATTTTTTCAATCTATTATTAACTTTAATTTTGAAGTATGTATCACCAATTTTAGATTTCAACATTTCTGAAATTAAATGGTTATTTTTAATACCAGCTGCATTAAGTGGTTTTTGAATACTAAAGATAGTGATTTTTTGTTCATCATCTCTTAAAGTATCAATTAATCCAACGGCTTCAAGTTGTAATCTAGCTTGATTTAATCTGTTTTCGTGCATATTTAAGAATGTAGTTAGAGTTAAAAAATCATAGCTACTTCTTTTGTATTTGCTATCTTTAACAATATCTAATAAATATTGGTAAAGAAAAACAGGGTCAGCACCTAAAAATGGACCGTAAAATTCACGTAAATTACTAAGGTCCTCCATTGTTATTTCGTTAACTTTTTCAACTGCGAAATATTGATAAATCATCGGTGCTTCCTCCTGTTTTTTCTTGTGTTTGAAAATTTTGGTACTCTAATTTTACTTACTTATTTTTTTAGCTCCAAAAATTCTTTTATTTTTTCTTTGCTATCTCTAATATTAATAGGGATATGCACAACCTTTTTTGATCTAAAAAAATCTTTTGCGTCTCAATTGTAGTTGTTTTGGTTGTCTAAAATTTCTTTTGTGAAGTTATCCACACCCCTAATTTTTAAGAATTTTGACCTATTTTCTTCATCTATTTGCATATGATAGACTGTAGAGAAAAAGATTGAAAAATCGACTATTTTTGTATATAAAATTGGTATTTCTACAAAATCGTACCGATTTGATTTAAGGTGCTCAAAAATTACTTCAAAAACATACTTTTCAAGTATTTTTAAGTTATTTGGATTTAAACTTACCCATTGTTTAATAAACGGTTTTCAAACTTGATTATTTTTGATTAAAAAACTACCGATTTTATTGTTAATTTTGTTGATAAAATCAGTATTTTTTTCATATAAATCATTTACAAATTCATCAAGATTTAATGTTTTATAACCAAATTCTCTTGCAGTATTTAAAAAGTAAGTTTTACCAGAGCAAATTTTACCTACTATTGCTATCATAATTTAGCATACTTTCTTTTAATCTAACTAATTCAAGTTCATCAAGAATAGACATTGCATTTTGTAGATTAAGTTTTAAAAAGTAGTTATCTTTTGATTTATTAAAATCCGGAACATTTGTATATAACTGAGCCATTTTATAACAGAATAGCCCTTGGTCATATCCTGATTCTAATTTTATAATAATTGATTTTGTAAAATTATCAGCTCAAGTATCTTTTTGTTCATATAAATTAATGAAACTTTTGTATTTGTCAAGAATACTGATAGCTGTTTTTTCTCCAATACCTTTAATACCTGGTAAGTTATCGCTGCTATCTCCTGCTAAACCTTTATAATCAGGAACTTGATTTGGATAAATTCGATATTCTTCAGGATAAATATCTAATGTTAATAAATCAAATTTATTTTTTTTAGGTCTCTTAATAATAACTGATGTGTGTTCATCAATTAATTGATGTAAGTCTCTGTCTTTTGAAAAAATAATTTTCTCTTCACCTTGAGCGACATTTTTAACATAAGTTCCGATTAAATCGTCAGCTTCATAACCGGTTTGCTCTTTTCAAGGAATTTCTAAAAGAGTTAACATTTCTTTAATTTTGTCCATTTGAACAAATAATTCACATGGAGCTGAAGCTCTACCACTTTTGTATTCATCAAAAGCTTCGTGTCTGAAAGTTTTTCCCTGACTATCAAAAGCTATAAAAATGTGTGTTGGATTAAATTGGTTGAATATTTTAAGAAGTTGATGGAAGAATAAGTTTATTGCATTAGTAGGGAAACCTGTTGAAGTTCTTAAAATGTCATTAGGATTTCCATAATATGTTGCATAAAATGATTGAAAACTTAAGTAGTTTCCATCAACTAATAAATGTAAGTTTTTCTTATCCATTATCTACCTCTCTTCAATCACTAAAGTTATAAAATCCTTTACTAATTTTGATTAAAATCAACATTTTTCTTGGTCTTGTATCATTAAGAATTTCAATAGCTCTATTATTAAAACCAAAAACTGTTACAGATTTTGTTGAATCTGTTACTGATAATCTAGGTCTACCTTTAGCATCCTTAGTCACTTTAGTTAACATAACTTCAATTCACTCATATTGATCTGTAAGCTGATCTAATGTTGATGTATTGTGTTTGTTTGAAATATTTGAATTTAAGTTATAAATGCTTCCTAATAATTGAGATTCATATTGAATTTGTTTATTTAAATCACTTGGTACGAGTTCAAATTCAATTTGCTCAATATTTTGCATTTTAATAAACTCTTGGAGTTGTTGTTTTTTGTCGCCTTCGATTTTCTTATATGAAGCGACAAATAAATCATTAAGTTGCTTGCAAATGATTAGTCCATTTAATAAAGTTTGCATTCCATAAAATTCTCTAAATGCATTAGCTTTAATAAGTGTTTCAATATTTGACTCAGTTACATTTCCTAAATTTCTTAATCTAAGATATGCAATTATAAAGTTTTCATATTGACCATTTTGATTTCTTTCTTCAAGTATTTTTTCAACAGCACTTTCACCGATTCCTTTAATCATATTGAATGGTAAATAAAGTTCATTGTCAACAATTTCAACCATATTTGATGAATTGTTAATTTCAGGTGATTGTACTTTTATGTCTTGCTCACTAGCTTCAACGGTATATTTTTTGATATTTTGCTGGTCTGATGATGAATTTGAAATTAACACTTTATAGAAAATAAGTGGGTAGTTTGCTTTATAGAAAGCCAACTTATATGAAATTAATGAGTAAGCAACGGCATGTGATTTATTAAATCCATAAGCAGCGAATTTTTCAATATTTGAATAAATTTTTTCTAATAAGTCTATAGAAATATTGTTTTGCAATCCACCTTTGAAAAATTCAGCTTTATAGCTATGTAATAGCTTTTCATCTTTTTTAGAAATTGCTCTTCTAAGTAAATCAGCTTGAGCAAAAGACATATTTGCAACTTGCTGTGCAATTTGCATAATTTGCTCTTGGTAAACAATAATTCCAAATGTAGGTTTAACAATTTGATCATATAGTGGATGAATTGTTTCGATTCTGTTTTGGTTTTGTTTATTTTTACCATATGTACCAATAAATTCCATCGGACCAGGTCTAAACAACGAAACAATTGCATAGATATCATCAAATGAATCAATTTTAACTTCCTTAATTGTTCTTTGCATTCCTATTGATTCAAGTTGAAAAATTCCATTTGTATGTGTGTTATTAAGTAATTTTTTAGTTTTATCTTCTAATTGAACTGAATAACTATTTCCTATGACTTTTTCAAAAGTCTGTTCAGGTTCTAATAAATCTTCAATTTCTTTAAGAATAGTTAAGTTCTTAAGTGCTAAAAAGTCAATTTTAATAAGACCGTATTTTTCTAAATGATTTAATGTAAATTGAACTTGTTGAATTAATCCATTATTGTAAATTGTGGGAATAAGCTTATTAATTTGTTGATCACAAACGATAATACCAGCAGGGTGTGTTCCGATTTGTCTTGGCAACCCCTCAATTTTTGAAGCATACTCGTGTAAGTTAGGATATTTATCTACATATGATCTATATTTTGGATTAGTTTTATAAGCATCAACAAGACTTAAGTCAGTTGACTTAATTGCATTACAAATTTTTTCAACTTCTGAAAGTGGTACATCTAAGTATCTAGCAACATCTCTGATGCTGTTTTTTAGTGCTAAAGTTTGAAATGTTGTAATTAGAGCAACGTTTTCTTCTCCATATTTATTTTTAATGTATTCTAAAACTTCATTTCTTCTGTTATCTTGAATATCAATATCAATATCAGGAAGAGAAACTCTGTCAATATTTAAGAAACGTTCAAATAGCAATCCAAATTCGAGTGGATTAATATCCGTAATTTCTAATATATAAGAAATAATTGACCCAGAAGCACTACCTCTACCAGGCCCTACTTCAATTTTATTTTTCTTAGCTCAAGCAATTGCATCTTGAATAATCAAAAAGTAGTTAATAAAACCTAATTTAGCAATAACAGAAATCTCATAATTAACTCTATTTACAACAACATCTTCACCGAATTTGTAAATAAGTTCTTTAGTTCTATCATTAATTAATAATTTTTTAAATTCTGCTGCTGCATTATCTGAAAATTTAGCTAATTTAATTGAATTATTAGGTTTAGAAACATTGCAATTTTGTGCAATGTATAACATATTTTTATATACATCTTCGTGAAGATCTTCTCAATCTTCTTCATCCAAATATTCATTATATGTTTGAGTTTCTTCGTTAACTGAACCAATTTTTTGAATAACTCTGAGGATTTCATTATCCTCAAAATTTAAAACTTTTTTAGCTGGTGCATAGACAGTTTGATATTCAAGTGGAGTTTTATTATTTAAATAAAAATTACTTAAATATTTATCAACTGCAATACCTTTGGATCTATGCCCTAGGTATTGATGGTCAATAATGAAAATATCTGAATTATCAAGTTCATAGTATGAAACTTCTTTACCTTCAGATTTAGCATAAATAAGTTGATTAATAAAAGCGTATCCATTATTGTTTTTAGCTAATACAACAACAGTAAATCCTTCTGATAAATCAAGCTCAATACCAATAAGCGGTTTGATATTAAACTTATCTTGCATATCTCAATAATATTGCAATGCATATAAGTTTTCTTTATCTGTTAAAGGTAAGAATTCTAAATTATTTTCAACTGCTAATTTAATGAGTTTTTCAACTCTGATAGCAGAGTTTAAAAATGAATATTCAGTATTTGTGTGAAGATATATTTTTTTCATATTTAAATTATATTTTTCTTTTATCAAACTAACAGAAAATAGCTGATTTTTTTAATTAAATATATCTACTAAATTCATAAAAATTTCATTAATCACCCTATTTTATGACACTATAAAAATCATTTTTCAGTTTTAGAATCAAAATGTGTAAGAAAATATGAAAAATATAGTTTTTTATAAAAAATTACATAAAAATAAGATATTGAGATTAATAAGGAGTACAATCTATATATATAGACATTTAAATTAAAATTAAAAGAAAATCAAAACAATTATTTTAGTAATGATGTTAAATCTAAAACTAATTACCAAATCGATAGAACAATTGAATTTTTAAATGAATTAATCGCCATTCTTAAATCTAATTAAAAAAATACAAGCAAATAATTACAGTTTCAGTTGTAATAATTGCTTGTATTTTTATTTTAATCTCTTGGAGCTGGTGTTATTTGCTCATTTTCTATCTTGTATTCATACTTTTCTGAATCAATTTTGTACTCATATTCATCAAGTTCTGGGAACTTAAGTCTAAGAATATACATAATAAGCTCGTAAACCATTATCATAGCTCTAACATCATTTTCACAGTACTTTTTAAGTTCAGGAACAATGTCATTTTCTCAATGTGAATCCCCAATTAGTTTTGCGTGTCTAATTTGGGCTTTTTCCATTGCCATAGTACCTTTTTGAATAACTAATTCTGAATAAGGTGTAATCAATGTTTTGAGTTTTAAATTGTTATGTGTAATGTATTTTTCAACTTTCTTAATGCTACTAAATCTTAGCAGTTCATTAATATAACAAATTCTATCTAATGCAAATGTTTCAATATCACTATTAATTAATTTAACTAATTCTAATGTTTCATTGCTTGTATTCTCTTTAAATACAATGAAATATTTGTCTGAAATTAACCTAGATTTAAGTTCTGTTGATGTTGATTTAAAAATATCATTTAAGTCAATTGCTAAATTGTTGATTTCATTAATTGCCTGTTTGAAGTTTCCTAATGTTTCAAAATGCAAGTGAATTTGCTCTTGAATTTTTTCATTATTATCTTTGTATTCGATTTCAATTAAATTAAGAAGCTCTTTGTTTCTTGTATTTTCATATGTCTTGTTATATACAACGTAACCTTTAGCATCTTTATCGTGAATTATCTTAAACATATATATTGTTTTCGATAAATCAAAGTTTTTTGTGTCTATGACAAAGTTCTCTTTGTAAATTTCTTTACCATTTTGAGTTTTGATAACTGATACCTGGTTAACGATTTGCTGATATGATGATGTACCAGTGATAACTGGATAGATTGATGAAAAACCTTCATAGTCATATCAAACAATTACTGAGTCTTTTAAGTGAATTTTAAAGATTTTATCAAGAGCCGCTTTAACATTTATTGCATTTATTTTTTCATATTTGTTAATTAGCTCAAGCACTTTATCTTCAGATTCTTTAGTTATTCTACCAAATGAATAAGGTATAAAATCTTTTCCATAAAGATATGCTCTAATAACTAATTTATCAGGTGATTTGAATACATCTGTAGGTATATTAATAAGAGAACTGTTTGAAATCTGTGAGTTTTTATATGCATTTATATAATCATTTAAACTATTCATTAATTCAAAATTGTCTTCAGCATCTTTGCTAAAACAATATCTAAATAAGTTGTAATCAATATTAGATAATTCGGGTGCTAAATAATAAGAATTGATGATTTTGTCAATGTAACTATCAAATGGATCATAATAAACATATGACTCAGGTGAACTTCCTTTCTTGTCTTTTGTAAAAAAAACACCATTTGATTTTTCAATTAATGAATTAACTGATTTATAGATATCGTGAGTTTCTTTTATTTGGTCTATAAATTCACTAAATGTCTTAATTACATTAGGCATTGCTACAAATTCTTCTAAATTAAGCCCTAAACTTCTATCGCAGTAATATCCTCTTTTAGCACTCAAAATAAAGGAATTTGAATTTTTTGTAAAGTTATTTAAGTAGTCTTGTTCATTTCAAGAATCATACAGTGAAAGTGCTCCTGATTTTAACAATCCGTGTTCGATTGGAGTGAATAAATTATAAAAATCATCTTCGCTCATTCAATCTAATTTATCAGATTTATTACTTGGTTTTGAAGGTGATTTTATCTTTGTCATTGCTGAAAAGACTTCATAAAAATCAATCTTATCTTTTTGTGTTAATCCAAGTTTATTAACAAATGGATTAATAATAATTTCGCTAATAGATTCAAGAGGAATATTTGCTTTCTTTAGTACGTTGTAGTTATAAAAGTTTTTTTGATATAAATCTTTCTTAGCTTTATCAACATATGATAAACCTACATATTTTTTAAGTTGTTTATCATATATAAGTGCTGATGAAGTTAAATAAAATACATCATTTTGATTCTCGATTTTATAAGCAAATACAGGTTCGATAATTACTTTGATTTTGTCATCATTTAAGTAATTAAGAGTTTGTTGTAATTTAACTTCTAAATTATCAATTTGTTTAATATAACCAACTTCATTTGGTTTATAGTTGTGTTTATTTAAATATCAGTTGTATGCATCCAATTTAAATTGCAAGAATTCAGAAACGTTAACTTTAATAAATTCAACTTGTTCGCTGTTTTCTTGTTTTGCAAAAATTGAATCTAATTCGTGCAAGAAATTATTGCTTCAAACAAGTTTGTCTGAATTTGTATCTAGTTCCATTTGCAAGTTTTGCTCAGACATAAATTCAGACACTTTATTTGCATCAATTGCATTTTCACTAGATTCATCCTCATCGTCATCTAATTCATCAATATTGCCGAATTTAATATTGCTTAAATAATCATCAATTGATACATTATATTTATCGAAATAAGCTGATTGTTTAATTCAATCAACTAAGTTATTTGAATGAAAAATAAGTAAAGGATTTTTAAAAAAAACCTTTAGAAAGTTGTTTGCAGTTATCTTAATAATATTTTTTTGCTCCATATTTACACCCCTTATTTTGATTATATCAAGTTGTCAATATTTGATTGCAACTTCTGTGTTTGAACCATAGGGATAAATAAAAATATCACCAGAAGAATCTCTGGTAATATTGAGTTATTTATCATTTTTTAAAGTATTCTTGAACTTTTTGATATTAAGAATATCCTTGAATTTGTTAAAGAAGTTTTGGATGATTGAGAACACTTTTTTCTTAGTTTCATATCTATTTGATGAATTTGCTCCACGTGGAAATAATGGTGCTTTGATAGCTGAATCCAAGCCTTGTCCATCAAATTTTAAACTTCCACTTTCAAGTGAGTTAAGAATGTATTCTCTAGCTTGTTCAGCTTGAATGTTTTGGCTATTAATAATTGTGTTAATTTCTTGCCCAGCTCTTTGATGAACGAATTTTTCTCATTCTTCTCAAGTGTTAATTTCAATTTCATTTTCAGTAGCAGTATTTGAAATACCTTGAACATTGTATTGGTCAATGAATTCTAAAATAAGATCCTTTTTGCTTCTGAGAGAAGTACTTGATTGTGCAAGTTTGCCAACTTCTTTTTTAACTTTTTCAGTATCTGTTTTTTGAGCAAATCTAGTTGCGATTAATCTAATGATGTATTCAACATTAATTTCGTCTTGTTGAACTAATTCGATTTCAAAAACAATATCATTGATGATATTTTCTTTGTAAACGTCATTCTTTTCTTTGTCCTTAAATTCATTTCAAATATTTAAGTAGTGAGATTGATAATCTTGCAAGTCTCTGTCAGGAATAATTCTATTAGAATCTTGTTGGAATTCATCAAACACCATTAATGTATTCTTGCATTTTAAGATTTTTCCAAATAACTTAGCAAATTCTTTCTTCTTACTTTCAGGGAAGTATTCAATTCTTTGATCTAAATTCTCAAGTGGGAATTTTTCTTTTATTTCATTAACATAGTCAGTGTAACCCTTAACGTGTACACCTGTTTTCTCATTAGTTTCACCGTTTAAGTAGAAGTTATAATCTCTAAATAAAGCTGTATTAGAAGCTTCTTTATCGTTAAGAGCAAATAATGCAATAGCATCTTGAACTTCTTTTCTTAAATTTCTGAAGCAAACTATGTTTCCACATACTTTAACAGAGTTTAAAATTCTGTTTGTTCTTGAAAATGCTTGAATTAAACGGTGATATTCAAGTTTTCTATCAACTCATAAAGTATTTAATGTAGGTGAGTCAAATCCAGTTAAGAACATATCAACAACTATTAAGATATCAATATCTTTGTTTTTCATTCTTAATGAAACATCTTTATAGTAGTTAGCAAACCCTTCGGCACCATCTAATGAGAAGTTGGTTTTGAACATTTGATTATAATCATCCATAGCTTGTGCTAAGAATTCTTTATCAGTTGAATCATAAGTTACATTTGTAGGGATATCAATATCTTCTTCCTCAAAAACTCCTGATTCAGGATCTGGATTAGGTGCATATGTGAATATTGTTGCAATTCTTAAATTTCTATGTTGCTCTGCTAATTGTTTTTTGAATTCAAGGTAGTATTTTTTAGCCATCAAGATATTTTCAACTGTAAAAATAGAGTTGAAACCTTGAAGGTTTGTATCAACTTTTATTTCTTTAGCAGTGTTATCCTTGCTTTTAACCATTTCATCATAGTTAACTAATTTAGAAAATGAGTAACCATCTTTTGCTCTGGTTTTTCTATCAAAGTTTTCAAGAATGTACTTAACATTCATTGCGACTCTTTTGTCTGATTCCTTGATACTTTTCTTATCGATTCCATATATTTTCTTATCTTCAATACCAGAAGCAGATTTAAATGTATTCAAGAAATCAACTTTAAATTTAAGAACATTATGGTCTCTAATACCATCTAAAATTGTGTAAGTATGAAGTTGATCTTTGAATATATCAGTTGTTAGCATTTGACCATTTGTTGTATTTGCGTTTTCAACAAATATAGGTGTTCCAGTAAATCCAAATAAGAAGTATTTTTTGAACTTGTTAACAATTCTTTTATGCATCTTACCGAATTGTGAACGGTGACATTCATCAAAGATGAAGACAACTTTTTTATCATATATAGTTGATTTAGGTGTTTTTTCAATAAATTTTGAAAGTTTTTGAATTGTTGTGACTAAAATTTTAGATCTTTCATCTTCAACAGTTTCATTTTTAAGCACTTGACTTAAAATGTTTGTCGATTGTACACCTTTAACACTTCCTTTTTCAAAACGGTTATATTCATTAATTGTTTGGAAGTCTAAGTCTCTTCTATCTACAACGAAGATAACTTTTTCAATGTCATCTAATTCTTTTGCTAATTCAGCGGTCTTAAATGATGTAAGTGTCTTACCTGAACCGGTAGTATGTCATACATATCCAGTTGCATCTTTTTTACCTCAGTTGCCTAATGAAGACGTCATTTTAATTTTTGAAATGATTGCTTCAGTAGCTGCAATTTGGTATGGACGCATTACTAATAGTTGTTTATTTGAATCAAAGACACAATATTTAGTAAGAATATTTAATAATGTGTGTCTTGAAAAGAATGTTCTAGTAAAGTCAATAAGATCAGTTATTTTTCTATTCTTACCATCTGCTCAATATGATGTATATTGGAATGATTGTTTACTTTTCTTAACAGCTGAACCAGATTTGTTTGATGAAGTTTTTAAATCTCTAGTTGTATTTGAGTAGTATTTTGTTTCAGTTCCATTACTAATGACAAAGATTTGAATAAATTCAAAGAAACCTTCATCAGATCAGAAGCTTTCACTTTGGTATCTTTCAATTTGATTGAAAGCTTCTCTGATGTCTACACCTCTTCTCTTAAGTTCGACGTGAACCAAAGGAAGACCATTTACTAAAATAGTTACATCATATCTATTTTTGTATTTACCATGGTCAGCTTCATATTGATTAATTACTTGAAGTATGTTGCTTTGTGGATTTTTAAAGTCAATTAATCTAATGTTTTTAGTTTGGGATTCACCATTAGATAATTCTCTTCTAAGAGGAATAATGTTATTTTTTTGGATAATTTCAGTTTTTTCTTTAATACCCTTACCTTCTCCTGAAACTTCAGAAATAATATGTGTTCATTCATTATCTGTAAAAGTAACTTGATTTAATCTTTCAATTTGCTTTCTAAAGTTATTTTTAAGTTCTTCTGAATTTTTAATTTGAATATACTCATAACCTTGATTAGTTAGAAGATTAATAAACTCTTTTTCTAAATCGGCTTCTGACTGATAATTTGTAGGTCTTTGTCTTTGTTTTTCAAAATCAAACTCAGCAATAACTGTGTTTTCAGGAGTATGTAATATTGCGTGATTTTCTTTTGCCATAATAAATCCCCTTTATTTGTTGTTATATGTTGCTTGTATTAGTTTTATGCAGCTTAGATATAGGTATTAAAGTGTTAATTATTTTTATCTGATAATTTATCAAATATTAAATTTCTATAATATTCATATTGTTGTTGTCTTCTTGTTTCTTCAGCAGGAAGACCTACTTTTAAATTGTTGCACATAGTGTCAAAAGTATCTAGAATCTCAACTATTTTGTTTTGAGTTTCTAGTGATGGTAATTTGATTTTTAGTTTTCTTAAATCACTCAAGTTTATCGAAGATAATGTACCACTGTTAGCTAAATTCTTTAATTTTTGTTCATTATTTTTTAAGTAATAAAACACATATTTGTTATTTACAATTAATTCTTTCGGTTGTATTAAAGCAATACAACTATTGCTTAATCAGAATTTTTCCTCTATTAAATCAACATAACCCGTTGAACCAACTTTTGCAATAGTTATTGCATTTTCGCAATTGTAGTCATCTGTATACCCGAGAACGTTTTTACCACCATTAATAATTTTAAATTCTCCAAAACCAGGATTTTTTACAATGAATTCTCCTGTGTAAATTTTTTCAAATATATCATTAAGAGAAATTAAAATTGTGTTTCCGAATATATATTGAATTAACTTAATTAAACCTGTGGTTAAGTTATCTTCTCTCTCTCTCTCTCTCTCTCTCATTAATTTTTCAAATGAGTTAGTTTCAAGATATTCAAAGATTGAATCTCTATAAAATTCGTATTGCTGCTGTCTTTTAATTTCTTCTGCCGGAAGACCGATTTTAAGGTCTTTACAAATTGATTCAAAATTTTCTAGTGTTTTAACTATTTTATTTTGTATTTCCAGAGAAGGAACTTTTACTTCGATATCAAAGATATCTGAAGTATTTATATTTGGTTGTGAAGATTTTAAGTAAAACTGTTTAATTCAATTAGGGATTATATTATTTAGATAAAAGTAAATGAATTTTAGGTTAATAATATCTAATTGGGTTTCGATTTTTCCAACCCTTTGATTTATATAGCAGTTTAATTCTTCGCTTGAATAATAAGTTTTACCAATTGTATTTCCTGACATAGCTATTAATATGCAATTTTTATTAACTTTGTATTTAGATAAATCATTGTTAGGATATGAACTAAAATTAAATTTTTCAGCATTATTAATGTTTAAATTGTTGTTTTTGTCAATGTTTGCTATTTTTATGATTGATGTTGCAGGTTTGCTATCATCAAAATTTGTATTTGTTAGGAAGTTAAATCCATTTGTAAATTGAATTAGTTTAGATAATTTTAATGAAATAGTTTGATCAAAGATATATTGAATTAATTTAATTAAACCTGTGGTTAAGTTATCTTCTCTCTCTCTCTCTCTCATTAATTTTTCAAATGAGTTAGTTTCAAGATATTCAAAGATTGAATCTCTATAAAATTCGTATTGTTGTTGTCTTTTTATTTCTTCAGCAGGAAGCCCGATTTTAAGATCTTTACAAATTGATTCGAAATTTTCTAATATATGAACTATTCTAAATTGAGTTTCCAAAGTAGGAAAAGTTACTTTGACTTCAGCGACTTGATTCGACATTAATTTAGCATTTGAAGAAGTCTTGTTTACATATTTATCTAAATTAACTGATAAATAAAAGTATAGATATTTTGGAAGTATGATTGACTTATTTACATCAATTAAACCACAAACGTTTGTAATATTGAATTTACCTGATCTATAAAATACAGTTCCAGCATATGCTCCATCTGTAGTTCAAGAAACATATTCTCCATCAAATTTGTATTTGCTAATTTTTCCCAATTCTCCATTGTTTAGTGTTTGAGATGAGTAAACAGGATACTCTCCAGGATTTTGTTTGATGAAATCCTTGCTAATTACTTCACCTCTAAAAAATTTAGCTATTTTAGAAAGCTGAATAGTAATGTTTGTGTTGAAGATGTATTGAATCAACTTAATTAATCCTGTGGTTAAGTTATCTTCTCTCTCTCTCTCTCTCTCTCTCTCATTAATTTTTCAAATGAGTTAGTTTCAAGATATTCAAAGATTGAATCTCTATAAAATTCGTATTGTTGTTGTCTTTTTATTTCTTCTGCAGGGAGTCCGATTTTAAGATCTTTGCAAATAGCTTCAAAGTTATCAAGAACTTTGACTATTTTTTCTTGAGTGTTAAGATCTGGTAAACAAATTGTTAAATCTTCGATATCTTTTTTTGATATTGTATATCTTTGAGAGCCTTTTGCTTTTTTTGTAAAGTATTTTTTTGTTAAAGAAGAATTGATATAGTAGTTTAAAAATTTAGAAGTAACTAAATTGTTTTTAAACAATCTTATTCTACAAATGTGATAGCTATACAAACAATTTTCTAAATTTTCTAAGACCACAGCACTTTTTGCTATTTCAGCAATCGTTTCAGAAGAGGGTGTTATAAATATGTCGCCCTTTAAGATATTACATTTTTCAATTTCATTCTCACTTGCACTAACAATCATTCCGGGAATTGCTTTGTTTATTTCATTGTTGTTAAAAACGTCTAGATAATTTAGAATTGAAACTCTTTTTTCGTTTTCTAATATTTTTTTATCTATACCTGTGTTTGAGACTTCTGCGATTTCGCTTAATTTTTTGCTAAAAGAATTAATGTCATTTGACAAATTGTTATTTGATAACAATTTGTCTCTGTAGTATTCATACTGTGTGGATCTAGCTTTCAGCTCCGCTTTCAGCTTTTCTGCGTAACTAGAAAAGATATCTAATATATTTGCTATATGCTTTTGAGTTTCTAAGTTTGGAAAAGTTACTTTAACTTCAGAAATTTGACTTACTGTTAGTAATGGGTTTGGAGATGATTTATTTACATATTTATCTAAATTGACTGAAAGATAAAAGTAAAGATATTTAGGTAATAGAAGTGATTTATCAGTTTCTATTAATCCACAGTGAGAGGTGATATTAAATTTACCTGTTCTATAAAAGGCAGTCCCAGCATAAACTCCATCAGTTGTTCAAGAAACATATTCACCATCATATTTGTAAGTGTTTATTTTTCCAAACTCTCCATTGTTTGTTGTTTGAGATGAATAAACCGGATATTCACCAGGATTGTTTTCAATAAAGTTTTTAGTTATCGATTCACCTCTAAAAAATTTAGCTATTTTAGAAAGATGAATAGTAATTGTTGTGTTAAATATGAATTGAATAAGTTTAATTAAGTTCACTATTGTATCTTTGTCTGATATTTTTTCAGTTAACTCATCAAATGATTCTGATTCAAGATATTCAAAAATTAATTTTTCATATATCTTTAGTTGTTTTTGCTTTTCACTGTGGTCACTTGATAAATCCACTTCTAACTCATAACAAACTTTTTCAAGATTTTCAATAGTTTCAATTATTTTGTTTTGGCAATTTATTGAAGGAATTGTTATGTCTATATCTAAGACTTTCAGTAAATTAAAATCAATTAAATCACTTTTATCTTTAACTAATTTGTGAATTAAATTGCTTTTTGTTCTTAAAAAGTGGTGTAAATACTTATTTGTTAAAATACTTTTATCATTTGATTTGATAATTGCAGGATTTATATCTCCATCTTGAGAGATAAATTCACTAATTTCCAGTCTGTTTTCATCAATCAACAAAACTACATCAGATAGTTTTTTAACTTCGATTGATTTGAATTCATTTTTAGGAAGTAAATTATCAATAAAGTCTAAATTAAGTTTATTTTCACTCATTTTACCCTCCTTTAGTTTTATAAGTCTTCAAGACTTTTGTCTAATCTTTCAACAATTTCATCAATTTTTGCTCTAAGCACTACTTGCTCTGCAACAATTTCCTTGATTTCTTGATTTAACTTCTTAATATCAATAGCTTCTCTTGTGTCTTCTTTTTCAATATAAGTGTTTACAGAAAGACTATAATTATTCTTTGCTATATCTTCAGTTCTAACAATTTTAAGGACATTTACCTTATCTTCGTCTGAATTGTATAAATTGATAATGTTTTGAATGTTTTCATCTGTTAACTTGTTGTTATTTGTAATTTTAATAAACTCCTTACTTGCGTCAATGAATTTAACTTCATTGCTTGTTTTATTTTTCTTAATTACAAGGATGCAAGTTGAAATACTTGTTCCATAGAATAAGTTGTCTGGTAGCTGAATAATTGCATCAACAAAGTTGTTATCTACAAAGTATTTTCTGATTTTAGCTTCAGCTCCGGCACGATACATAATTCCAGGGAAACAAACAATTGCAGCTGTACCATCTGCTGAAAGTTTGTGAAGTGCATGTTGGACGAATGCTCAGTCAGCTTTAGATTTGGGAGCTAGCACACCGGCTGGTGCAAATCTAGGATCAGCAATTAATGTTGCATTAGCATCACCTTCCCATTTAATTGAGTAAGGTGGATTAGAAACGATTACATCAAATGGTTCTTCCTCATCTAAACCAGGATGAGTTAATGTGTCATCACAAACAATTTTGAACTTGCTGTAGTTAATATCATGTAAGAACATATTGATTCTACATAAGTTATAAGTAGAAACATTTTTTTCTTGTCCATAAAGACCTTCTTTAATATTGTCTTTCCCGAGCACTTTAATTGATTGAAGTAATAAAGAACCACTACCAGCACACATATCATAAACTTTTCTAACTTCAGTTCTATTTCCAAGAGCAAGTTTGAAAAGTAATTTACTTACTTCTTGTGGAGTAAAAAATTCACCACCTGATTTACCTGCGTTTTGAGCATACATAGAAATTAAAAACTCATATGCATCACCAAATAAGTCAATAGTGTTGTCTTCAAAGTTTCCGAGTTCCATTTTTTTAACACCTGTAAGAAGTGCTCTTAATGTAGCGTTACATTTTGCAACTGTGTTTCCTAATTTGTTGCTGTTAACATCAAAATCTTCGAAAAGTCCTTTAAGGTCACCTTCACTTGAACGGCCCTTTGCAGAATTTTCAATGTTTTTAAAGATATTTTCAAGTGTTTCATTTAAGTTTTCATCGTTGGTTGCATTAGCTTCAACATTTGTAAAAAGTTGTGATGGGTAAATGAAAAACCCTTTTGCAGAAATAATAGCTTCTTTGATGCTATCGGTAATTTCGTCATCACTTAAGGTTTCATAATTAAAATCTAAATCACCAGTTTCGTGTTGAATGGCATTTACATATCTTGTGATACTTTCTGAGATAAAACGATAAAAAAGTGTTCCAAGTACATAGTTTTTGAATTCTCATCCATCAACTTGACTTCTTAATTGATCAGCAATGTTTCAAATTGTTTTATGCAATTCAGCTCTTTGTATTTCTTTTGTATTGTCCATAAAAATCCCTTTCATTTACACCTAAATTGTCGTTATTTTAAATTATATTAAAATATTTTATATTTTAAGCTTGATATATGCTATTATGCTGTTGATTTTTTATTTAAAAAACTATTTAAAACTTAGTTAGTTCATATAACTATTTTTGATAATAAATTGATAATTTTTGCTATCTAAATTTATTCTAAAAAAAAAAAAAAAAACAAAGTAAATAGCCAAAATTACAAAAAAATAGATATGAGAAACTATTATTTCTAAATAATAAAAATATATTTTCTTATTAAAATTCATTTCTTAATTAAATATTCTATGTGCTACTAATTTAGCATTATTATCGTAAGTGTTGGAATGCAATGTTTTATTTAAAATTATCGATTTACATTAAAATCGACCTTAGTATGTAGTATAAAAAATGAATAAAAAGCTATGTTTCTGTAACATAGCAAACAAGATATCTTTCAGACTCAACTGTGTATCTAAACTATCAACCATACAAGCGACTCTGGTCTTCTAGTATTTCACATACCAAATGTTATTTTTTATATCACTATAAAAATTATTTATTAATGTATATTCAGATAATCTTGATAGTAAATACAAGCTATTATCATCCTAGCTTTTACTTTTTTCTCTGTTGAATAATTCGCCTATTTCAAATAAAGCTTCAGAAAGTGTTAATTCATTATTCTTATTATCATCTTTATTTTTTCTTAAAAGCGGTATGCTTATAAAATCTTCAGGTTTATCAAAGTGTCTATTAATTTCTTCAGAAGACATTTTAGTTAAGTCATTAGCAAAAGTAAAACCTGCTTTTTCCAATGAAAAGCCAAAATAGATTCTATATGGTAATTTGTATTTTCTAATAACGTAATCTATATTTAGATTTTTTGAAAATTCTGACATTAAATCTTTGTCAGGATAAAAGAATATATTGGATAAGTAATGCAATTTATAATAAATTCTTTTAATAGTATTATCTACAGTAATGTCATTAAAATTCTCAATAATATCCCCTTCATCTGTAATATCTCTTATAGAATGGATAATTGTACTTTTTAATTTATTCTCATTTGGATCTTTATATACTTCCTGTAAGGTATATTGATTTTTATTTAATGCTATTTGAGACATTATTTTATTTATCACAACTCATGATAGTTTTCTATTCAAATCAAATTGATTTTTCATATAGATTTCTTTAAATAATTTTTTTATCCATAATTTGAATAGAAGTTGTATCAACATATGAATCGTATTTTAATCCTGTATTTTCATCATTTGCTTGTATTAATA
The DNA here is from genome assembly GCF_034863425.1 of Mycoplasma sp. 21DD0573. Taxonomy (NCBI): domain Bacteria; kingdom Bacillati; phylum Mycoplasmatota; class Mollicutes; order Mycoplasmatales; family Mycoplasmataceae; genus Mycoplasma; species Mycoplasma sp. 21DD0573. The sequence goes on along the minus strand of NZ_JAYFEZ010000011.1, from coordinate 15,476 downwards.
CTTCTCCTAATTTAGGAACTTTATAGAAGAAAGGAGATTTTCATATATCAATTTTTGGTTGATTTTTCTTTTTCTTAATTGCAGTTCCTAAATTTAAATAACAAACTTTATGACCTATATAGAATGCTATAATGGGTCTGTTATTACTTCTTCATTCATCTTTATTATTTTTTGAAAATTTGCTCTTACTTCAATAGTGTCATAGTGATTTTCGTCATTATCATATGGAGATATTAAATTACCTTTATTATGAAAACAAGAACTAGGATTTTTTTATTGAATTTTGTTCTTTTTTTATTTCTGAAGATTAACATATAAAAATTATGATAAAAAAGCCATGTTTTCATCAAGAAAACACGCCCATACTATTCTGTTTCTGCGCACGGTCACCTGATATATAAACTATCAGCTCTACAAGCGACTCAAGCTTTCAAGTGTCTCATATATCAAATGTCAATTATCATTATAAAAGCTTTTTACAATTTTTCTGAAAAAATTTATAAAAATTTTTAATTTTTTAAAATCTAATATCAAAATATTTTAAAAATAATTATATTATTATTTCTATTATTCTTGATTTAGGAATATTATGGCCCAAAATTAATTTTTTTATCTTTTTTTATTTTAATGTTTCTCTAACCAAAAAAGTATAAAAAAATTACCAACTAAGTTGACAAATCAATATTTTTCCCATTAGAAACCATAAAATTTTAGTGTGTGGATTTTGATATCTTACTAAAACTTAATTTATGGATTTTTTCTATTATTTTATTGACTTATTTCCCTAATTTTAGCAACCTAAAAAAATATTGTAAAAAAGGTGATATAACTTTCTAAAAGTATTAAAATAGAAACATGCTACCAATTAAAAAGGCTATAAAAAAAATGACATATATGCAAATGCATACTTTTATATTTGCAATCTTTTTTTTATTAATTTCTGTAGTGTTTTTATCCCTTATAGGAATTAATCGTGGTCTATTTTTTGGGTATGCATTAGGTGGTCTACTAATTTATTTTTTATTTAAATTAAACTGACTTTTTGCGTATTTATTTCTAAGAAATAAAAAAACAAAATTGTATGCTTTATCGATTTTAAAATCAGTTTTATTTTTCTTATTTTTAGGTGCGATCGTGTACTTAATGTTTTTTATTAATACAGAGTACCTAAAACAAATGCAGATTACCGAATATTCAGTATTGCAAGTATTAGATCAACCATTCAATTTCTTTGCATTTGCTGGAGGAATATTAACTAATATTTTTGTGATTATCATCACAGAAATAGTTAATAAAAAAATAAGAAACTAAAAAGAAAGGAGATGAGCAGGATGGATACATTTTTAAAAGGTCTTTGAGTTTGAAATCAACCACAAATGTTATCGCTTGTAGTTACTGTTTTTATAGTACTAATTATTTGTTTAGTTGTTTATTTCAAAGTATCAAAAATTAAACCAAATGAAGCTCCGAAAGGTGTAGTACTCATTGCTGAAGGTTATGTTAAGTTCATTGACAAAACTTTTGATGATGCAACTGGTGGAACACAAGTGCAAAATTCAAGATACTATATTTTGACTTTAGCTACTTTTATTCTAATTGGTAACCTTACAGCTGTCTTTGGTTTAGAACCGATCGTAACATCTTATTCAGTTCCGTTAACATTAGCTTTAATGAGCTGACTTGGTATCTTTGTTTGTGGTGCAGTGTACCGTAAGTGAAGATATCTAAAATCATTTATCAACCCACTTGATTTACCTGGTAAAGTATCTCCTCTTATTTCTCTTAGTTTTCGTATTTATGGAAATGTTATAGGAGGATCTACAGTTATTTTCTTATTTTATTCATTCTGTGGGTGAATATGAACAAAAGTAACAGGGTCAAGTAATCAACAATTCTTCTTTGGATTGATTTTATCACCTGCATTACACTTTTATTTTGACTTATTCGGTTCTACCTTACAAGCTTATATATTTTCACTTTTAACACTTGTATACTGAACAATTGAGTCAACTGCAGAAGAAGTTAAACCTAAAAAACTTAAAAAAGGTAAATCAAAAATTGTAAGAAGTAACAAAAACCTTAATTCACAATTATCACAAGCAATTTATTAAATAGAAAAGAGGATTAATTATGATTGAAACAGTAACAAAATTTTTAGAAGAAACTGCAAATAACACTACTCAAGCAGCTGCACAAAATGGTGGAGACATCAAATCAGGTCTTGTTGCTATTGGTGCAGGATTAGCTGCAATCGGTGTTTTAGGAACAGGTATCGGACAAGGTTATGCTGCTGGTAAAGCTGCAGAAGCTGTTGGAAGAAATCCTGAAGCAGAATCAAAAATCCGTTTAATGTTAATTATCGGTGTTGGTATTGCTGAAACAGCTGCTATTTATGCATTTATTATTGCTTTATTATTAATGTTCATTAAATAATAACTATGGTTCAAAATTTAATTTATCTTAAGCAAGAATCATTGAATCAACAAGTCCAAGAAAAATTCAATGGACTATTCCCAAGTGTTCCAATGATGATTGCTACTATCATCGCTTTTTTAATTGTGTTTTTATTACTTACATACCTTTTATATAAACCAGTTAAAAAGATGATGAAAAATAGAACAAATTTCATCCAAGAAAATATCAACAATGCTATTAAACAAAAAGAAGACAGCTTACAAGTTTTAAACGATGCAAACGAAAAACTTAAAGAAGCTCACAAGCAAGCAGATAGCATTGTTAACAAAGCAAAAATAAAAGCTGGTGAAGTTTCTAAAACTTATATTGACAAAGCAAAAGCAGAATCATATAGATTACTTGAAGAAACTAACCAAGATATAGCGTTGCAAAAGAAAGAATTTGATGCTAATGCTAAAAAATATGTAATCCAAGTAGCTACAGAATTAGCAGAGAAAATCTTACGTAAAGAAATTTCTCCACAAACTCAAGATGAAATTATTAAAAACTATCTTGAATCAAGTGAGTAATTAACTTTTACAGCTATATAAATAATATAAAAGTAAAATAGCAAAACTTTTAAGATTTTATTATGTACAAAAAAAGAAATACATCTGCATATGCAGTAGCAATTTATGACTTGGTCAAAAAACAAGATAAATTTAAATTAATTCAACCTCAATTTGAGGCTGTTAAAGATTTAATTGACACAATTCCAGGTTTTATCGAATATTTAGGAAACGACTTAATTCCTGAAGCTGAAAGATTCAAAACAATTGATATGGCTTTTGATAAAAATCAATTTGACTATATTGTAATTAACTCAATTAAAGTTATAGTTCAAAGAAAAATGGTGTCTCAATTAAAAAACATCATCATTGAATATTTAAAATTATCAAATGATGCATTAAGAATTCGTTATGTAGTAGTTGAATCAGCTTTTCCATTAAGTGATGAGCAACTTCAACAAATCAACGACAAACTTCAAAAAGTTACAAGACGTACAATTGAAATTCACAATGTAATTAACCCAAATATTATTAGTGGATTTAGAATTGTGTCTAAAACTGAAGTTATTGAAATGAACATACTACACGACTTAAACAAAATCAAAAACGAAATTATTTTTAAACAAAAAGAAAAGGAGGTGTAATTTATGGCTATCAAATTAGATGATATTTCTGCAATCATTAAAGAAAGAATTCAAAACATTGGTAAAGTAGCTGACAGATCAGAAATTGGTCAAGTTATCTCAATTGGTGATGGTATTGCTGTTGTATCAGGTCTTCAAAAGGTTAAAAACGCCGAAATCGTAGTTTTTGACAACGGTGTTTATGGACTTGCTTTAAACCTTGAAGAAGAAACAGTTGGAGTTGCTTTATTTGGTGATGCTAACTCTGTTTCTGAAGGAGACATTGTTAAAAGAACAGGTCAAGTTATTGACGTAAATGTTGGTGATGCTCTTTTAGGTAGAGTTGTTAACGCTCTTGGAGAACCAATTGATGGTAAAGGTAAAATTCAAGGAACAATTAAAAGTGAAATCTTCAAAATTGCTCCTGGTGTTATGACTAGAGAAGAAGTTAACCAACCACTTGAAACAGGTATTATTGCGATTGACTCTATGATTCCAATCGGTAAAGGTCAAAGAGAGCTTATCATCGGTGACCGTCAAACTGGTAAAACGGCTATGGCTATTGATGCTATCATCAACCAAAAAGGTAAAAACGTTAAGTGTGTTTACGTAGCAATTGGACAAAAGAACTCAACAGTTGCCCAAATTGTTAACAAACTTAATGAATTTGGTGCGCTTGATTACACAGCAGTAGTTGTTGCAGGAGCTTCAGAATTAGCTCCACAACAATACATTGCTCCATATACAGGAGTTACTATTGCAGAATACTGAATGTCTCAAGGACAAGACGTATTAATTGTTTATGATGATTTATCAAAACACGCAGTTGCATATAGAACGCTTTCACTTCTTTTAAGAAGACCACCTGGTCGTGAAGCTTACCCTGGAGACGTTTTCTACTTACACTCTCAACTTTTAGAGCGTGCAGCTAGACTTAACAAAGAAAATGGTGGAGGTTCAATTACTGCTCTTCCAATCATTGAAACTCAACAAGGGGATATTTCAGCTTACATTCCAACTAACGTAATTTCAATTACAGATGGTCAAATTTTCACAAAAGAATCACTATTTAACTCAGGACAAAGACCTGCTGTTGATATTGGTTTCTCAGTTTCTCGTGTTGGTTCAGCTGTGCAAATTAAAGCTATGAAACAAGTTGTTGGTTCACTTAAACTTGAACTTGCTCAATACAACGAAATGTTAGCTTTTGCTCAATTTGGTTCAGACCTTGATGAATCAACTAAATCAATTTTAGAACATGGTGCTAAAGTATATGAACTTTTAAAACAAGAACAATACTTTGCGATTCCACAAGTTACACAAGCTATTATTCTTTTAGGAGTTAAAGAAAGAATTATTAACCCACTTCCAAAAGAATACATCAAAGAATACAGAGATAACGTTATTGCATTTGTAAACAAAACAGCTGAAGGTATGGAACTTTTCTCAAACATTGCTTCAAAAGGTTTATTCACACCTGAAGACTACCAAACAACAGAAAAAGTATTAGTTAAGATAGTACAAAACATCATCGCTACAATTCCTAACTATGATCCTAAGTTGCATAAAGCATTTCCTAAAAAATACAATGACTTACTTAAATAATTAAAATGGCAAACTTAAATTCAATTAAAAATAGAATTAATGTAATTAACAATACCAAAAAGATTACTAATGCTATGCAATTAGTATCAACTGCTAAATTACGTAGAATTAGAAATGAATTTGAAAGTATTGAAACGTATTTAAATTCACTAAACGAAATGTTTAGAGAATTAGCATCACACGTTGAACCAAGAGAGTTTTACTCAATTTTCCCTAAAAACACTAATGTTGATTCTGATTTACACATCATCATCACATCTGATTTAGGATTATGTGGTTCATACAATACTAATATTGTTAAATTACTTAAAGAAACTCTTAAACCAAGCGACAAAATCATTGTGCTTGGAGGAAAAGGACTTGCTCTATTACATTCATTTAAATATGATGAACAAGTCATTTCTAAATACACAGAACTAGGAGATAAAATCTCTTATGAACTTAGTTCTGTTGTATCTAAAAAAGCTTTTGAAGAATATTCAAACAAAAGAGTTGCTAACATTTACATCTATTACACAGAATTTATTAACAACATTACACAGGAAGCTAAAAAACTTAAACTCTTCCCACTAGACATTGAATCTGAAAATGCTAGTGTGCAAGCTAAAAACACAATTGAATTTGAGCCTAACTCAGAAGTGGTGCTTAAAAACTCAATTCCACTTTACTTAGCAAGTATGGTTTATGGACTTGCCACAGGTTCAAAAGTTTCAGAAATTGCTTCAAGACGTAATGCTATGGAAAATGCTACAAATAATGCAACAGACTTAGTTGATGAGTTAAGATTACAATTTAACAGAAAACGTCAAGGTAACATAACTCAAGAAATCAATGAAATTGTAGCTGGTGCAGATGCTACTTAATTAAAATAAGGAGGAATGAATGGCAAAAAACAAAGGAATTATCGTTCAAATCTTAGGTCCAGTTGTGGACGTTAGATTTGAAGAAGGAAAATTACCTCGCTTACTTAATGCTGTTGAATTAGAACATGATGGAAAAGTTTACACATTCGAAGTTGCTCAACACATTGGGGATGATACAGCTCGTACAATCTCAATGGTTTCTACAAATGGACTTCAAAGAGGAATGGTTGTAACTGACACAGGTGCACCAATTTCTGTACCTGTAGGAAACGTTGTTTTAGGTAGAATGTTTGACGTTTTAGGGAACCCAATTGACAACTTGCCTTTACCAAAAGAAATTGAAAGAGATCCTATCCACGCACCAGCGCCTTCTTATGAAGAACAAAAAACTTCATCAGAAGTTCTTGAAACAGGAATTAAAGTTATTGACTTACTTATTCCTTATGCAAAGGGTGGAAAAATTGGTCTTTTTGGTGGAGCTGGAGTTGGTAAAACAGTTCTTGTTCAAGAACTTATTAACAACATAGCTACAGAGCACAATGGACTTTCAGTATTTGCTGGAGTTGGAGAAAGAACACGTGAAGGAAATGACCTTTACTATGAAATGAAAGCTGCAGGAGTTTTAGATAAAACTGCACTTGTATTTGGACAAATGAACGAACCACCTGGGGCACGTATGAGAGTTGCTCTTACAGGTCTTACAATGGCTGAGTACTTTAGAGATAAACAAAATCAAGACGTACTTTTATTCATTGACAACATCTTTAGATTTACACAAGCTGGTTCAGAGGTTTCTGCACTTTTAGGACGTATGCCATCAGCTGTTGGTTACCAACCAACACTTGCTACAGAAATGGGTGCGCTTCAAGAAAGAATTACTTCAACACGTAGAGGTTCAATTACATCAGTTCAAGCTGTTTATGTGCCTGCTGATGACTTAACTGATCCAGCACCTGCTACAACTTTCACTCACTTAGATGCTAAAACAGTTCTTGACCGTGGAACAGCAGCACTTGGAATTTATCCAGCTATTGACCCACTTAACTCTTCATCAAGATTACTTGATCCATTAATTGTTGGATATGAGCACTACGAAACAGCTCAAGAAGTTGTTGCAATCTTACAAAGATTTAAAGAACTTCAAGATATTATTGCGATCTTAGGTATGGGTGAATTATCTGAAGAAGATAAGAAAATAGTTAACAGAGCAAGAAGAATTAGACAATTCTTATCTCAACCTTTCACAGTTGCTGAAAAATTCAGTGGTATTAAAGGTAGATATGTTCCATTATCTGAAACAATTAGAAGTTTCAAAGTTATTCTTTCAGGTGAATTAGATAACCTTCCAGAAGAAATGTTCAGATATGCTGGAAGCATTGATGATGTTATTGAACGTTACAAAAAATATCAAGAAGAAAATAACATTTCAACTGAATCGTCAACAGATAAAAAATAATGAATAATACAACTCATTTATTAATCACAGTACCATCAGGTGTATTTTATGAAGGTGATGTAAACATTGTTACATTAAAAACAGCATCAGGTTACATCGGGCTTCAAGCTAATAGAACACCACTTTTCTCAAACATTGAAATTTGCAACTTATCAATTAAACCTGAAAATGGCGAAGAAATTCGTTGCTACATCGGTGGTGGTCTTGTATATGCTGATGAGAAAAAAGTATCAATCATAACAGATGACATTATCAATGTTAAAAACATTGATGTCCAAAGAGCGCTTCGTGACCGTGATAAACTTATTAAACAAATCGAAGAGGCTTCACACAATGATTCAGTAAACAAAACAAAATTAGAGTCTAAACTTAAAAAAGCTCTTTTTAAAATTGATGCATACAATTTATTCAATAAATAATATTCGCAACCTTTTAGGTTGCTTTTATTATGCACTTGATGTAAAAAAAGAAAACAAAAAAAGTTGCTATTAACAACTTTCTTTCATATGGGGCGAACGACGGGATTCGAACCCGCGCATGATGGGACCACAACCCACTGTGTTAACCACTTCACCACGTTCGCCATAAGTAAAACTATTATACCACTATTTTAAGCATCTAGTAAACAATTTAATTAATTTTTAGACCTTATTTTAAGGTATTAAAATCTATTTTCAACATTATAAAAATGATATAAAATTTATTTTATTTAAGGAGTATATTATTATGACTGAAAGAGATAAATACATAGACTTATTAGTAAAAATTGTTGATGCATTCGGTGGGCTTGACAATATTACTTCATTCAATAATTCAGCATCACAATTAAGATATGATGTTAAAAATGTTTCATTAGTTTCAAAAGCAGAATTTGAACAATTAGGTGCTACATCAGTTAAAATTTTCGAAGCACAAAAACACATTCAAGTTGAATTACCAAATGCAGAAGCTTTAAATGCACTTATCAAAATTAACAAAGACTTAATTTCGACAATGTGTAAATCAGTTGAAGTTTCAACTGTTTCAACATCAAATAATGCTACAGCATCTACTCAAGCAATTTCAGAATTAGAAATCTTAGCACCTGCTTCAGGACACATTGTTTCACTTGAATCATTAAATGATGGTGTATTTTCAAATGATTTAGTTGGAAAAGGATTTGCAATCAAATTAGATGGAACATCAGGTAAAATTCTTGCTCCATTTGATGGAAAAATAACAATGCAACCAGCAAGTAAATCACAAGTTATCTTATCTAACAGATCATTAGACGTTGAAGCTGTTATTGTTTTTGGTTTAAACTCATACAAATTAAATGGAATTGGTATGGATGCTAAAGTTTCATTAAACCAAGAAGTTAAATCTGGAGATGAATTAATTGTTTTAGATTTAAACAGATTCAAAGCAGAAAACATTGATCAAGAAATTATTTTTGCATTAACAACTGATTCAAAATTACAAAACTTTAAAAACTTAGAACACAAAAACATCAAACATTCAGAAGTTATTGCTAAATTAGTTTAATCTTTAGATTAAACAGAGTTGTAAATCAGAGCAGAAAAAATCTGTTCTTTTTTATTTATTAAAAAAATATTTTTCTGGTGATATATATTACAAAAAAGTTTTATAATAAAAGTACCTCATTATTTTGATACTTAATGAGGTAACCTGGAATTAGAAAATATAAACTCTTTAATAGCATGTTTTTCCGGGATACAAGCACCATTTAAATGGTGCTTTTCTTTTTTGTATTACAATTTTATATTATGAGTAAAAGTAAGAATACCAAAGGACATAGATGATTTAGTCACACAGAATTATTGACAGGTTTTATAGATCTGAAAACTCGAGAAATTCACAAAGTCTTAATTTCAAATTCACTTTTAAAAAAGTTTGCTAAATCAAATTCAAATTCAAATATTAAGGATAATTTTTCATCATTTTCTGATAGTGATTTTACTGATAAGGAAATTTTTGAGAATGTTCAAGAATTATTCAATAGCAAGCAGACTGAAGTGGATTTTTCGACTTTGTATCAAAACTCAAACAATGAAGAAAAAACTAAATATGAAATATATACTGATGCCATTGAAAAATTAGCTATTGAAAAAATAACTGATGTTACAAAAGAAACAAATTTTAAAGGTAAAATGCCAGAATACTTATTTAAAGCTATATGTTTCACAGATTCGAAAGTAAAGAATTGAGAAAAGTTTAATATTGAAGACATATTGAAAAAAGATAAGGATTTCATAAAAAATAAAAAAGTTGCTGAGTTTTTGAAAAAATTCTTTGAAAAAGGAAAAGATAACTTTGTAAATTATCCTGCTAAAAATCACAAATATTTCAATTGTGAAAAATTTGAACAAGATAATCCTGTATTATGATTTATATATTACTTCTTGAAACTAATATTTCGCGATGAATCACTTGTGAAAATATTCAATGAGAGTGAGATGCAAAGATTATGATGATATATTATTTGTGGCAATAAAACAGAAGATTATCCTAATTCACTTACATTTATTCTTGCAAATTACTATCATTTTTATGCTGAAACATCTTTATATCTTAAGGCATTAGAAATTTCTGATTTTAATCACATAGACTCAACTGAAGGAACATTTTCAGATAAAAAGTTTATGGTTGATTTAGATAACGTAAATATATTGAAGCCATTTATTTATGATTTCAAGACGTATTCTGATTCTAACTATCTAAAAAGTGACCGAAATATTCATCAATTATGTTGGTATATTTACATTCTTATTAATAATAAAACCAACAAATATAATTCATTAATTGAAAGTATTGAATTTAAAACTGAGAAACCTGCTGAAACAAATGCTATTGTTTGTGATCATCAGTTACCTGCTGAAAGCAATAATGCTCAAGTCAAAAAACAGATCTCTGTTGAAACTAATCTTATGAATGCAGTTGCAAATAAAATCATTGCTGAAAGAAAAAATGCGAAGGGTAGAGCTGCATGAATTTCCTTAGGAGCTATATTAACATTAATTTTGGTAGGAATTCTTCTTGGTATTCTAAAAGTGGGTGGATTAATGTAACTAGGTTGATAAAAGTAAGATAGAAAATCTAAAAAAACTGTTTTTCTACCTTATTTCAGTTCAATATGGCCGGTGGATTTGTTTTTATGAAAAGTATATTAAAATTCCTATCGCTTGAGCAGTGATAGGAATTTTTAATAATTATTAATTTTAGTTTTTTGATTCTTGTTCTAAAATTGATTTTTGTTTATTGAAACGACCTAAGAATTTTTGGATTTTTGGTCTAATGTAACTTACAAATTTTGGTGTAACAAAGTATAAACATAAAGCGTATAAGATTACACAAACACCAAATACGACAGTTACATCATAAGGGAATAATAGTCATTTTGGTTGTCAACTAGCTTCAGCTTTCGCTGTTCCTTCGTTAACATTAATCATTCTAGGAACTCAAAATAGTGTGATTATAATCCCAATAATGAATACATAGTTAACAAGTCTTCAAACACTCATTTTTTCTTTTAAAACAACAAAGAAACCAAATGATAAAACTAAAATTGGAAAGAAAATTGATGCTAATATACGTGCATAAAGAGGTATATTATAAACAGAATTTGGAACGATTCTATCTCAAGGGATGATGTTTCCACTTGTTAAAATCATTGCAGCTGCTAAAACTCAAAATATTACTAAAAATGATATGTATCAACCGTTAATTGGTTTTCTAACTTTCTTTTCGTTTTTGTTTTCTTGTTTTTTATTATTCACGAGAATCTCTCAATCTCATCATTTTTAGGACAAATTCTGCAACAGGCATTGTTGTTGTTTCTTGTTTACCATATTCACGGTATGAAACAGTTTCATTTAATCTTTCAGCTTCTCCAACAATAATTTGAAATTTAGATTTTGACATTTGTGCTTCACGTACTTTTTTACCTAAACGTTCTTCACGGTCGTCTAATTTAGATCTAAAGTCTGCATTGAATAATAATTGGTTGATGTCTGATGCGTATTTCACATCTTCTGGATTATTTGTAGCAGGAATAACTGTGAATTGTTTTGGTGCCAATCAGAATGGAAGCACACCTTTTGTTTGTTCTAAAAGAATTGAAACAAAACGTTCATATGTTCCAATAAGACCTCTGTGGATCATAACTGGACGTTCTTCTTGATTGTCTTTGTTTGTGTATGTAATATCAAATCTTTCAGGTAATAAGAAGTCAAGTTGTAATGTAGAAACTGTGATTTCGTGCCCTAAAGCTGTAAAGATTTGAATATCCATTTTAGGTCCATAGAAAGCAGCTTCTCCTATTTTTTCTTCGTATTTAACGCCTAATTCATTAAGAACTTTTCTAAGTTCATTTTCAGCTTCATTTCACATCTTGTCATCTGAATAGTACTTATCTGTATTTTCAGGATCTCTTAAACTTAAAGAAACATAACTAATTTGAATTTTAAAGATTTCTAATGTTTCTTTAATTAATTGATACATTGATTTGAATTCTTGAGCAATTTGATCTTTTCTAACAAATAAGTGCCCTTCTGTTAAAAGCATTCCTCTAACACGTTCAAGACCTGTAAGAGCACCTGATTTTTCATATCTGTAAAGTTGTGATTGTTCTGAATATCTAATTGGTAAGTCGCGGTATGAACGTTTTTCTGTGTTGTAGCAAATAATGTGGTGAGGACAAGTCATTGGACGTGCAATTAACCTTTCGTTCTCAAGCACAACTGGTTTAAACATATCATCTTTGTAGTGAGCTAAGTGTCCTGAAATTTTGTAAAGTTCTTCTTCACCAAAGTGTGGTGTTAAAACTTCTGTGAAACCATATTTTCTGTCCATTTTAAGAACAAGGTTTCTGATTTCATTGTGAATGTACATTCCATCTTCTAATCAGAATGGCAATCCTTGACCACCTAATTTGTTGAATGTGAATAATTTCATTTCTTTACCAATTTTACGGTGGTCTCTTTCTTTTCTATCTTTAAGGATTTCTAAGTATTCTTCAAGTTCTGCTGCTGTGTCTCAAGATGTTCCATAAATTCTTGTTAATTGGATGTTATCTGAAATTCCTCTTCAGTATGCACCAGCTAAGTTAAGTAATTTAAAGTGTTTAATGTGTTTTGTGTCTTCAACGTGTCCACCAGCACATAAGTCAACAAAGATTGTTTCATTACTTAAAGGATCTACAAGAGCATAGAATGTAACTTCTTTACCTGCTGCTACTAATTCATCATAAAGTTCTTTTTTGTAAGGTTTACCTTCAAATGAATATTCATCAATTGAAACTTGCTTCATAACTAAATTTCTTGAAGCAAGTTTTTTCATAAACTTTTCAATTTTAGGTAATTCTGTTTCTGAAAGTGGTTCAGCAAATTCAAAGTCATAGTAAAAACCTTCTTCAGTAGCTGGACCAAATCCTAATTTAACATTTGGATAAAGTTTTTCAACAGCTGCACCAAGTAAGTGACTTGTTGTATGGTTAAGTTTTTTATTAGCTTTCATATTAATTTACCTCTTATTTATCATTTTTGGGTTTTGTCAATGAGGAATAGAGTCCCATTTTTTTCATTAACTTGTTTAAATTATAATCTGCGATTTTAGAAGCTCTAATTGCACCTTCATCAGTTATTTTGTCAACTTCTTTTAAAGCTGCATTGTATTTTGATTGAATATCAATTAAAAGATTTTTAACTGATGTAGCAACTGCTTCTTTGAATTCTTTATAGTTTTTATCTTTAAATAATTCTTCTGCTTGTTCAAGTGTTATGTTGTTTAATGAAGCATAGATATTAAGTAAGTTTAAGATACCAGGTTTATCATTCGAAATATATACTTTACCTTCTGAATCAGTAACTGCTTTCATAATCTTGTTATAAGCTTGCTGTGGGTCTTCAAGTAAGTAAATGGTTGATTTGGTACCGTGTTCACTTTTTGACATTTTAGCAGTAGGATCAGTAAGTGATTTAATTCTTGCTCCAACTTTAGGAACAACTCCGTTAGGAATTGTGAAGTTAGCATTGTATTTTGAATTAAATCTTTCAGCAATGTTTCTGGTTAATTCAAGGTGCTGAGTTTGATCTTCTCCAATGGGAACCACATCAGGGTTGTATAAAAGAATATCGGCAGCCATTAATACTGGATACATTAAAAGACCAGTAGGTATTTTAGAAGTCCCGTTAGCTTGTTTGATTTGTTGTGACTTATCTTTGAATTGGGTCATTCTTTGCAATTCGCCAATTGTCGTTTCTGATGTACAAAGTCAATTCATCATTCCGTGTGCACTAACTTGTGATTGATAGAAAATTGTTACATTTTCTGGATTAAGTCCACAAGCTAAATAAAGTGCAACAATGGTTTTTCTTGCTTTTTTAAGTTCAACTGGATCGACACCCCCAGTTGTAAGTGCGTGTAAGTCAGCTACAAAAATGTATGATTCATAATCGTTCTGCATTTGCACAAAGTTTCTAATTGCACCAATGTAATTACCTAATGTTAAATCACCAGTTGGTTTTATTCCACTTAATAATTTTTGTTTCATAACACTCCTTAACTAATTAATAAAGTTATTTATTAATTATATTGTTTTTTAAATAATGTATATTCATTTTGTTGATTGATTTTATAAATGCAAATAGCCGAATTAATCAAACAAAATTAATTAATAAATTAAGCAAAAAGAAGCAAAATAAAAAATCTTTTTAAATAGGTTATATAGAGCTAAATAATAATTCATTATTTATAAAATAATGATAGAATAAATAAGCATAAAACAGCAGTTTATTATGACTTTTAAATAAATTTAACATGACTATAACATTGCAAGTAGATTAGCTGATTTAATCCAAAGCATTAAGTTAAATTTAACTAGTTAGAAATAAACCCTCTAAGTTATGCAGAAAGAGGTAAAAATACTATGTCAAGATACACAGGACCTGTATTTAAAAAGTCACGTCGTTTAGGATTCTCTATCTTAGAATCAGGTAAAGAATTCGCTAAAGGTAAAAAGAGAACTTATGCTCCAGGACAACACGGAAACAAACGTGTTAAATTATCTGAATACGGATTACACTTATACGAAAAACAAAAAGTTAAACACTTATTTGGTTTAAATGAAAAACAATTAAGAAGAGTTTTTGAAAAAGCTGTTAAAGCTAAAGGGATTACAGGGACAAACTTACTTCAATTATTAGAAGTTCGTTTAGACAACTTAGTTTATAGAGCAGGATTTGCTACAACAAGAAGACAAGCTCGTCAACTTGTTAACCACGGACACTTTGTTGTTGATGGTAAAAAAGCAAACATCCCTTCTATGTCAATCTCATTAGGTTCAGAAATTACTCTTAAAGAAAAATCAAGAGACAACAAACAAATTCTTGAAGCTATGGAACAAAAAGCTGCTTCAGCTTGAATGACAAGAAAAGACTTTTCAGTTAAATTAGACCGTTTACCAGAACGTAACGAAATTCACTCAGAAATCAAGGATGCTTTAATCGTTGAGTTCTACTCAAAATAGTAATTAGGAATATTAGGAGTTTTATTTATGAAAAAAGATATTCACTTACCATACCACGAAGTAAACGTTACTTGTTCAACTTGCCACAAAGTGTTCCAATTCAAATCAGTTAAACCAAACTTTACAGTAGACGTATGTTCAGGATGCCACCCAGTTTACACAGGGTCAAGAGCACAAGTTAAAGCGACAGGTAGAATCGACAGATTCAACAAAAGACTTGAAAAAATGAACAGTAAATAATTATTGTTTCATTTATACATCTAACTCAAATTACTTTATGTAGTTTGGGTTTTTCTTTTTCACCTAGGAACAAGGCAATTTAGTTTATTTAATAAATTAAATAACTTAATAATAAAATTTCACTTTTATACATAAATTATTATAATCCTGAGTTTCCAAGTTAAAAAGGGTTAAAAAACGAAAACACCTATAAATAAGGCG
>NZ_JAYFEZ010000010.1:0-41330 GCF_034863425.1 Mycoplasma sp. 21DD0573 | reverse complement strand
ACAAAAAGTAGACAGTTTTTTATTTTCTGTCTACTTTTCTTGTCCTAGTTTATAACCAACTTCTGTAGCTGGTTATTTTTTAATAATTATTTTTAATACGGTCGTAGTTCTTTTGATTTTTAAGAACATATGCATCATATAAATCTTCATATGTAAACCCTAACATTACAAATGAGCCCAATGCAACTTGAAACGCGTGTTCGATATTTGATTTATTAACTTTTTTCATTATGTTTGCTAATGAAATAAATAAATGTTGGAATTGAATGTTTATATCCTGGTTAATTATTTTTGGTTCTATTTCAGGTAGAACATCAAATTTATAAGCAAAATTAACTAAGAAATGGATTAAATCAGCAAATTCTTCAGTTACAGCTAATTTATTTACATTCTTTTGTGATTTTCAATATTTAAAACTTTGAACTTCATTTACATATTCAGCAGCTTCTATTAAAAGCGCTAGAGTTTTTTGAACTATAAAGTCTTCTTTATTAAATGTTGGATTAAGACTTAAACTTTTTTCTCTGATTTTATTATCCAATTCTTTTTGCATCTCAAATATCTTTATTAAATTCATATTGTAATTATATTACAAATAAATGTTTATATATTTAAACTTTTACTGCTTGCAGACAATGCTTTTAGTTTTTATGAAGTTAAATAAAAAATCAGAGAACTGAATCTCTGATTTTCAAATTATTCGTTTACGAAGTCTTCTTCATAATCATCATCAGATGCATATGAATCTTCAAATGAGTTTTGTAATTCTTCGTTTTCTTGTGCTAAGTCACTTAAAACTTCATCTAAGTCACCCATTTTTTCAGATTCTTTTAATAAGTCTGTTGTGTACTTGTTAAAGTCTTCTGAAATGTATACATTACCATTTTCATCTTCAAGTGTATCATCTAAGATAACTTTGTTTGTGAAGTATGAACGTGGGTCACGAATGTCATATTTACCTTTAAGTTGATAATTTGAGTTTGTTCCAGCAGGAATTTTGTGACCTAAAATAATGTTTTCTTTAAGACCATCTAAGTTATCAACTCTTTCTGCAATTGATGAGTTAACAAGAATCTTAGCTGTTTCTTGGTATGATGCAGCTGATAAGAATGAGTCACTTAATAAAGGAGTTTGTTTTGCTCCACGGATTTTAACTTGACCATAAGCTGGTTTAAGTCCTTGAGCAATTAATCTTCCGTTTTCTTTTTGGTAGATGAATGTATCCACTAAGCTTCCTGTGAAGAATTTTGAATCTCCTGGGTCTGTAATCATAATTTTTGAAAGCATTTGTCTAATAATGATTTCAATGTACTTATCTGAAATTGTAATACCTTGTAAACGGTAAAGTCTTTGAATTTCTTTTAATAAGTAGTTTTGAACTGCACGTGTGTCAGCAACTTCAAGAAGTTCATTAATAATAATTGGTCCTTCAAAGATTTTTTGTCCTGGTCTAAGTGTTTGTCCAACTTTAACACGTAATTTTTGAGAAACTCTACCTGATGTTGTAACGATTTCTTTTTGTCCATTTGGTCTTGTTGTTTCAATTTCAACAAGCATAATGTCATTTTCTTTTCCGTTTTTGTCTCTAGCTGGTGCAATTGAAACAACTGTTCCAGTTACAGGTGAGATAACAGCAGGTTTTCCTCAAGGTTTTTCATAGGCATCGATAAGTTCAAGAAGACGTCCAAATCCTCCTGTAATATCTTCAACCCCAGCAACCCCTCCGGTGTGGAATGTACGCATTGTAAGCTGTGTACCAGGTTCCCCGATACTTTGTGCAGCAACAACCCCAACAGCTTCACCGATGTTAACTAAACGGTTTGTTGCAAGGTCTTTTCCATAACAGTGAACACAAACTCCATTTCTTGTATGACAAGATAATACTGAACGAATTTCGACTTGGTCAATGTTGTATAAGTTAACAATTTTGTCAGCCATTTCTGCTGAAATTAATGTGTTTGCATCAACAACAATGTGACCATTAGCGTCAATAATCGGTTTGTTTGTGAATCTTCCTTCGATTCTTTCTTGTAATGACTCAATAACTGTGTTTGTTTTTGTATCTCTAATGTCTTTTACAACAAATCCAAAGTCTGAACCACAATCAACTTCTTTAACAACAATACTTTGAGCAACATCAACAAGTCTACGTGTTAAGTACCCTGATTTGGCTGTGTTAAGAGCTGTATCTGTAAGTCCCTTACGAGCCCCGTGAGTTGATGAATAGAATTCGTAAGCACTAAGTCCACTAAGGAATGATGATTTAACAGGAACTTCAATTGTTGAACGAACAACACGGTCGTTTTCAGCATCGGCTTTAAGAACTTTAGTGTTGTTACTCATAAGTCCACGCATACCAGCTAACTGTGTAAAGTTAGATGAGTTTCCACGAGCTCCTGAAGTGAACATCATAAATAATGGGTTATCAATATCTGATTTTGTAACTTCTTTAAGATCTTTTTCAATAGATTCTTTAACTTGTGATCATTTTTGAATTGTTAAGCTGTAACGCTCATCATCTGTTAAGTAACCTTCAAGGAAGAATTGTTTTAATTGGTCTGTGTATTCTTCCCCTTCTTTGATCTTTTGAGCTGTTGTATCTAATGTTGTAATATCATTCATTGAAATAGTTGTTCCTGATATTGTTGAATATTTGAACCCTAATTCTTTGATATTGTCAAGAATAGAAGCAACATAGTTTGTATATCTGAATCAAACTCTTTCTAACACTAATGTGTAGTCATTAATGTTTCATTGTCTCTTAAGTTTGTGTGTTTCTTCATCTGTACCAATGATGAAGTTGATTCTTTCGAATTCTTCTTTAATGAAGTTTGAAATGTTTGTTGCATGTATTGTAGGAATACGTTCACCTGCATAGTCAATTAATGCAGCACAGTCATTGAAACGACTTTCAAAGTTGTTTACATCTGTAGAATCAATAACACCTGCGATGTCTTCCATTGTTACAACAGCAACATATTTTTTGTACACATTAAGAACAATTTTTGCAATGTCTTTTTTGTTTAATCCCAAGTTAACAGGGATGTCTTTAAGATATTCAGCAAAGTTTGTTCCATAAGGCATTGTGTATTTGTCTAATGCATTTTCTGATGTATCTAATCTTTCTTTTTCAGAAACTGAAATTGAACCATCTGCATTAACTGTTTCTTTTCTTACTATTGATTTACCAAATATAAATTCAAAGTCTGATGGGAATACTTTGTTTAAGATGAATTTACCTACTGTTGAGAAAATGTAAGGATTTGATGTATGTAATTTAACTGAATTTTTATCTAATTCAGAAACTGGTAACACAACTCTTGTATGTAAGTTAACAATACCATTTTCATAAGCTAACATCATTTCTTCATAGTTAGCAAAGATTTTACCTTCATTAGGTTGTCCTGCTTTTTCAATAGTTAAGTAGTAAAGACCTAAAATCATATCCTGTGAAGGGTTAATGATAGGTTCTCCATCTTTTGGTCCAAGGATGTTTTTAGAAGCTAACATTAATTCACGAGCTTCTCTAACAGCTTGATCTGAAATAGGAACGTGAACAGCCATTTGGTCCCCATCGAAGTCGGCATTGAACGCTGTAGTTACTAATGGGTGTAATTTAATAGCTTTCCCTCTAATTAAAACAGGTTGGAATGCTTGAATTGATAAACGGTGCAATGTAGGAGCACGGTTTAAAAGAACTGGTCTTCCATCAATAGCTTTTTCAACATATGGTCAAATGATTGGGTTTAATGAGTCAATCATTTTCTTAGCTGATTTAACAGATGTGATTGAAGTTTCATTCTCTAATAATTCTTTGATAATTCAAGGTTCGAATAATTTAGCAGCCATATCTCTTGGGATACCAACTTCGTGCATTTTAAGAGTTGGTCCTACAACGATAACTGAACGACCTGAATAGTCAACACGCTTTCCTAAAAGGTTTTGTCTGAAACGACCTTTTTTACCAACAAGTGCATCAGAGATAGATTTAAGAGGGTGTCCATCTTTTGATGTAACTGGTGTAGGTTTCTTTCTGTTGTTGTCAATTAAAGCATCAACAGCTTCTTGAATCATACGATACTCGTTTTGTTTAATTAACATAGGAGCATCAGCTTCATTTCATTTAGCTAAACGGTTGTTTCTGATAATGATACGACGGTAAAGTTCGTTAACATCACTTGTTGAGTGTCTTCCACCATCAAGTTGAACTAATGGACGCAAGTCAGCCGGAATAACTGGTAAGTTGTAAATCAACATATTTTTAGGGTGTTGACCTGATTTAATAAATGAGTTGATGATTGTTAAACGTTTGTAAAGTTTTCCTCTTTCTTGTTCTTTTGTTGAAGAAAGATTTCCATTCTCATCAGCTTCTTGGTTAATTAAATCAATTTCAGCTTGAACTTTTTTAGCTTCTTCTTCTAAATTAATGTGAGTTAATAAATATTCAATTGCTTTTGAACCTGTGTCAATTTTAGCATCTGAATATTCGTGAATGATTTCATTGTATTGATAGAAGTCAATACCGAAGTCTTTACCAATTTTAGATTCAGCATATGTTCTTAGTTCATCTAAAGCTGTAGCGATGTCTTCGTATTCATCTGTATCTTTATCATACATTTTTAACATTTCCATTAATGCAGCTTCATAAATGTTTGCAGCTTCGTTAATGTCAATGATTGTGTTTTTCTTTAATGACTCTAATCCACCATCTTCTAAAACGATGTGTGATTTGTAGTAAATTAATTTTTCTAAGTCTGCTTTTGTTACTTGTTTTGAAGAGTCAGCAACTCTAAGTCCAAGTAATTTAGCAATAATTGAGTGATCGATTTTGAAGAATCAGAAGTGGACAACAGGGTTGTGTAATTTGATGTGTCCCATTCTGCTTCTACGTGTTATTTTAGGTAAAATAACTGGTTTGTATTTTTCACAAGCAGGTGTTCTAGTACATACTGAGTTTTCATCACTTTTTTTGTATTTTGTACCACAAACAGGACATTTGTAGTCTGTTGTAGGTCCAAAAATAAGTTCATCAAATAAACCGTCTTTTTCTGGTTTATATGATTTATAGTTAATTGTTTCAGGTTTTGTAACTTCACCGTGAGATCATTTTAAAATGTCTTCATCTGTTGCAAGTGAGAGAGTAATTTTATTGATTTTATCTTCTACTGATTTAGCATCGAAATTTGAATTATTCATATCAATCTCCCCCTGTTTCATGTGAATCTACATAGTGATATTGTTCACTATCATCGTAATCATTGTCGTAGTTTTCTACTTCAGTTGTTTCAAGTTTCATTCCAAGACCTTTAAGTTCATATGAAAGAACGTTAAATGATTCTGGAATACCTGGTGTAGGTAATTGTTTCCCTGATACTAATGCACTATATAACGCATTACGTCCAGCGATGTCATCTGATTTATATGTAAGGATTTCTTGAAGAACGTTTGTTGCTCCATAAGATTCGATAGCTCATGTTTCCATTTCCCCGAATCTTTGTCCCCCGTTTTGAGATTTACCTCCAAGAGGTTGTTGTGTAATAAGTGAGTATGGACCAACTGAACGAGCGTGCATCTTGTCATCAACCATATGGTTAAGTTTAAGCATATACATAACACCAACAGAAATAGGTTTATCAAATTTTCTACCTGTAATAGGGTCGATTAAAATTTGTTTTCCACTCTTGTTTAATCCAGCTTCTTCTAAACAAGCTTCAATGTCTGACTTCTTAATACCATCGAATGATGGAGTAACGAATTTAACATTTAATTTTCTAGCAGCCATTCCTAAGTGAAGCTCAAGAACTTGACCAATGTTCATACGTGAAGGAACCCCTTGAGGGTTAAGCATAATATCAAGTGGTGTTCCATCTTCTAAGTATGGCATATCTTCTTCAGGAAGCACGATTGAGATAACCCCTTTGTTTCCGTGACGACCAGCCATCTTATCCCCAACTTTGATTTTACGTTTTTGAGCAATAGAAACCTTAACAATCTTGTCAATTCCTTCTTCTAAGACATCACCTTTTTCTCTAGAAAGAACTTCAACGTGAATTACAGTACCATTGTGACCATTTTTAACTTTAAGAGATGTATCTTTTGATGTTTGTGGACGTTGTTGAAGAATAGCCATTAAAAGTTTTTCTTCTTGAGATGGGTTTTCTTCTCCCTTAGGTGATAATCTACCAACTAAAACGTCACCAGCTAAAACTTCTGATCCAACTTTAACAATACCGTTTTCATCTAAGTTTCTTAATGAGTATTTAGAAACGTTTGGAATGTCGTTTGTTAAGATATCGTCACCAGCACGTGATGATCTGAATTGAATTGTTTGTTCTTCAATGTGAATTGATGTATAAACATCATCTTTAACTAATCTTTCGTTGATGATAACAGCATCCTCGAAGTTGTATCCGTTTCAAGTTGTAAATCCAACAAGAACGTTTTTACCAAGAGCCATTTCTCCATCCTTGAATGAAGAACCATCAACTAATAAGTCACCAGCTTTAATTTCTTGTCGAACTTCAACAATTGGTTTTTGTTGAATTAATGTACCTTGGTTACTTCTTTCGAAGTTTCTAAGTGTATATTTATCAAAGCTTTCTTTTGTTGTAATTTCTCCTGTTTTAGGATCTTTTACTTCTTTAAAGTGTTTTACGTGGATTTTTGATCCATCAACAAAATCAACAACCCCATCACCTTTAGCTCTTAAGTTGTATGATGAGTATTTAGCAATATCTGCCTCAATACCTGTTCCAACATATGGAGCTTCTGCTTGGATTAATGGAACTGCTTGACGTTGCATGTTTGATCCCATAAGTGCACGGTTGGCATCATCGTTTTCTAAGAACGGGATAGCAGCAGCAGCTATAGAAACAATTTGTTTTGATGAAACCTCAATGAAATCAATTTCATGTGGTTTACCAATGATATAGCTGTAATCACGTCTAATTGTTAATAAGTCATCTGTAATGTTGTTGTCTTCATCAATGTGAACTGATGATTGAGCAAATGAGTATCCAATTTCTTCAGCAGCTGTTAAGTATCTAATGTCGTTGTAATCTACAACCCCATTGTTAACTTTGTAGTATGGAGTTTTTAAGAACCCTAAATCATTAACTTTTGCATATGTTGCATAGTTTAAGATAAGACCGATGTTTGGTCCTTCAGGTGTTTCAATAGCACAAATTCTTCCGTAGTGAGTTGCATGAACGTCACGAACTTCGAATTGAGCTGTATCACGGTTAAGACCTCCAGGTCCAAGTGATGTAACACGACGTTTGTTTGAAACTTCTGATAATGGGTTAATTTGATCCATAAATTGTGAAAGTTTTGATGAGTTAAAGAATTGTTTCATTTGGTTTGTTACAAGTTTGTTGTTTGTAACGTTTTTAGGTGTAACCTTGTCAGCTTCTTTAGCCCCCATACGCTCACGAGTTGCTTTTTCAAGTTTTGTTAAAGCAACTGATAATTGACCTTCTAATAATTCACCAACTGAAACGATACGTTTGTTTGTTAATGAATCTGGATCATCGTCTTTACCAATTCCATCTGTTAAGTTGAAGTAGTAGTTAATTGCAGCAACTATATCTGAAATTAATAAGTGTGGCTCAACTGATTTTGGATCGTTACCGATTACTAAAACAGGTTGTTCTGGTTTTTCTTCCATTCATTTTCTAGTTGGGTAAACTCAAACTTTAACAATGTGTGTTCTCTTTGCTAACACCTTGCTGTTCTTAATAACGTGGTGGTAAACAATTTCTGGATCAATTCCAGGAATTCTTTCGTATGAAATTTTTCCTTCGTTAAATAAGTTTTGAATTTCTTTAGCTTTTCTAATGTCGATAAATGTTCCTTTTGTAAATGCAGGTTCATCTGCACCTTTAAGGTAAATATCTTTAGCTAAGTATGTGTTTGTAATTCTGTCAACTAAAGAAAGTTTTTCATTTAACATATGACGACCTGTTACAGATAAGTTGTAACGTTTCTTATCAAAAAGCATTCCTGGTAATAATGAACGTTTAGCTTCTTCAGAAATACGGTCACCTTTTCTTAAACCTCTGAAAAGTTCTTCTTGACACGCGTCAAGTAATTCTTCAGATGTGAATTCTGAGTTTAAGATAAGTTTGTCTTTCTTAAGTGTTTCATCAAGTAATTCATTGTTTTCACCAAATAACTCTCTAATTGTTTTTTGTGAAAAACCAAATGCTCCTAAGAATGTAGCTAAGTTAACATTTTTGTTTTTGTCAATTTTAATCTTAACTGCATCTAATGTTGATGATGTAACTTTGTGAGAAACTTCAAGTCAAGAACCAATTCTAGGTAAGATTTCTAATTTGTTGAAAAGGTCATCAGATTGTTTGTTACGCACACCTAATCCGAAGTATGCTCCTGGTGAACGAATTAACTGACTAACGATAACTTTTTCAGAACCGTTGATAATAAAACTTCCACCACTTGTCATGTATGGAATTTCCCCAAGTAAAACTTCATCTTCTTTAATTTCACCTGAGTTTTTAACTTCACTCTTTAAAGTAACGAAAACTTTTGCACTAAAGTTCATTCCCTTCGCTTTAGCTTTTTTGATTTCTTCACTTTCACTAGTGATTTTTTTGAAAGGTAATTCTAATCTAACAGAACCCTTTTTGTATTCAAGCTTAACTTCTCTGTTAGCAGCTTCAATAGGGTAAATTTCTAAAAGACATTCTTGGATCTTTTTGCTCATAAAAAGTTCGAAACTTTCTTTACTTGTTTCAAGAATATCAAAAAGTGGAAGAGTAGTCTTTGTAACTGAGTAATCTCTTCTTCAAGTTTTTGGACCAAATTTACGTAATTTGTAATTGTGTTGTTCCATATTTGTCATTCCTTTCTTGCAGATAAACCTTCAATAAGAATAAAAAAATACACCTCTATGTACAATTTATATAAAAGGTATATAAATTTTACATTAAAAATGTAATTTTTAAAGGTGTATTTTAAAGCATTTTAAGTGAAATCATAAGATATTTTTTAGTATTTTTAAACCTATGTGCTAGGCTTAAAAATTTATTTTGTAAAATTTCCTCAAAAAATTTTGTTAAAAATCTTTTTTAAAGAATAGTAAATCTTGCGATTTTGGAATAAAATTTTGCTGCTTTTTGAATGAATTTCATAACTTTGAATTATTGATATAAAACTTGAGTTTATCTTTGTTTTTTAAGATTAAATACGCAAGTTCCAACATAATTAAAAACACATAAGCAGGCAATATTAATGGAACAATTTTTGAATACTCTTGAGTCTCTTGATATTTATTAATAGTTTTATAAATACTGATATTCGCAAATGCTCCATAAATAATTGCATTTCTAAATGATTTTTCATATTCAAATAAGTTAGTTGAAATTATTTGATTTTTAATTTGTGGAATTATAAAGTTTCTATAAATAAATCATTTCGAATTACCCTGAGCTTGCATATTTGAAATTTTTCTTCTATCAATTGAGTTAATTGATTCAGCAAACTGCTTGCACATATGTCTAAATGACGAAATTAAGATTGCTGAAGTTATCGCAACTTGACTTTTCATCAGTGGATTAAACATATAAAATCAAATTACTGCAGGTATGATTTTGATAATTATCAAAATCGTTTTGTTAGATCACACAAGATATGAATTAAATAAGTTTTCTGACAATATAAATGAGTAAGCTATTGCGAAAATAAATGCAAGAGCAACAGCCACATAAGCACACATAAAAATGTATAAATAATCTTTATAAATGTCAGTTTTCACAACATCGCTGAAGTCTCAAATAAATAGCGATTTAAAGAATAGTGAGAATGTTTTTACGTCTACCTTACTATGGAATAAGCCTGTTAAACTTCAAATAAATATCCCAAAGTAAATAGCCAAAATAAATCAGAAAGCATACTTTCTTCAGTTATATTTGAATTTATTTAAGTCTGCTTTTGAATTAATTGTAATGTTAGGCTTAACAAATAAAACTTTATTAAAGAAGAATAATAATCCTTCGTTGATTAATATAAACAAGAATATAAAGAATAAGGTTATCCCTATATTTTTTTGGTATTTACTTAAATCACCAAAAAAGAACCCTAATCCATTTATTCCAACAATACCTAAAACTGAAACTCATCTTATGTTTGATTCATAAGATAAGAAGAAGTTGACTCAAAATTTATTTTTGAGTACTAATACAATATTTGTATAGAATGACTTTAATTTTGAAGATCCTTTTGCAATATCATTTCAATATTTTTTAGTATCAGCTGCTTCTATTAAATCATTAATGTACTTGTGCAATCATAATCAAGTAAATCAGAAATAAATAGTAAATGCAGCTAAATAAGGGTCAAAGGAAATTCTAAATAACAATAAAAACACAATTACAGGAAAAGCTCTTAGCAACAAGAGAATTATTTTAATAATTAAAGGTATTGATTTGTGTTTATGAATATTCGTTGAAGCAAAAAAACCTGTAAATAAAGCTGCTAGAAAACCTAAAATGCTACCACAAGTTATTGTTTTGACTGTCTGGATAAAGTATTTAAAGTTTAATTCTCATAAGTTTTCAGTTAAGTTTTTGTTATATGACTCAAATGAAAACATATTTGTAAAATTTTTAGCAGCTCTTTTTCAACCTGGATTCGAAACCGGAGAAAAGAAACCTAAATAATACATTGAGACTATTAATAAAATAAGTGCAGCTAATATTAATATTCACTTTTTGAAAAGGGACTTATTTTGATATTTTGTTAACTTGGTTTGGTTCATCAAAATAACTTTCTATTTGTTTTTTATCAAATTCATCTTTAATAAATACTTTATCCACTTTTCCACTTTTAAGCGATATTAACTTATCACAGTATTGTACTGCTAAATTCAAATCATGAATTGCGATAATCGTATATCTATCTTTAGAAAACTCTTTTAAAAGTTTCATAACATTATGTGAATTTTGGTTATCTAAATTACTTGTGAGCTCGTCTCCAAGTAAAATTTGTGGTTCATTAATTAAACTGATTAATAATTGAGCTCTTTGTTTTTGACCACTAGATAACTTATTTATTGGTGCAAGGAGCAAGTTGGAAATTTGTAATCTTTCAGCAAGATTTCAAATTTTATCTCTTGTTTCCTTATCAATAAATTTAAAGAACTTATAAATAAAGTTTTTGTAGTGCTTGTAATTAAATTTCAGATTATCAAAAGTTGAGTAATTAACTAAATTTAAACCATCAGGATCAACATATTCGATTTGTTTTTTATATTTTCTTTTTTGGTTTTTCGTTAAATTTTTAATATCTAAATCATCTACAACGACTGAACCGTTTGCTATAGTTTCAAGGTCATAAAACGATTTAAGTATTGTTGATTTTCCTGCTCCTGATTTTCCAATTAGACCAACTAATTGACCTTTTAGAATAGTAAAATTAAGATCTTTTAGATCAAAATTTCCATTATCTTTATATTTAATTACTACATCTTTAAACTTTATCATTCTTAAATCTCACTTAATTTATTTCAATATTCTGTTTGTTCATTATCAATTGACTTGTATCCATAGAAACCATTTTTAGGTCCTCAGATATCTTTATTTTGTTCTGATAATGATTTAAACACTGAGTTAATAGCTTTTTTAGCTTTGTCAGTAACTCTTGAACTGTAAACTCCTACATTGTATGGCAATGGGTCTGTCACAGTCAAGAAGTAAATATCTTGTTGTTGACCCCCTTCACCCTGTCTAACTTCTGGATTAACTTTGTATGAAAACTCTTTACTATCTTTATATTTTGTATATGAATAAGAACCTTCATTATCAAAGAAAATGTGAATATTAGCATTAGCTTGTGTTGAAGCTTCAGTTAATTTAGCTCGCTTTATTTTATCTGAGTATGTAACTCTTAATTGATCAAGTGAAACAAATGGTTTGTTTGTTTCTGTATTAAAGTTTTTAGCAAATAATGCTTCTGGTAATAGGTATTTGCTTCCTGATGAGCTTTTTCCAATACCTATTCCATATGAAACAAATTTTTCTAAATCTTTAGTTTTTCAAGCTTTAATAATTTCGTCAGCCATAGTACGAGTTGCAACGATTGCAATTAATCCTCTTTGGTATGGCACTAATTCATTTGAATAAAATCTAGGGTAGTAGCTTTCAGCTCATTCTCCTTCAGGTTGATTTCAACCATTCCCTCAGTCTTTTTGTTTGAAGTATATGCTTTCAGCATCTGCAATCTTCATTAAAGATGCGCCTGAATCTTTTGAATAAGTTGCATCTTTAATGTCACCTTTAAATTGTTTTGTTAATGTTTGAAGTGCAACTGATAAGTTTTCTGAAATAAATTCATCTTTTTTGCTTAATAATGTTCCTGAATTGATGAAAGCTAAATCAGTTTCACCTTTTAATAATTCATCTTTTGCAACATTATATGAATCATCTTCTACTAACTTGATGTTAAGCTTGATTGATTTATCAATCTTTTGAATTTCTGAATTAAATAAATTATTTAACTCAGTTTTGTAAGTGTCTGCATTTTCAATACCATAAGGTTTGATTAAAGAAAGTGTATAAGTAGTCACTTTTTCTTCTTCTCTTGCAGAAGAACATTGACCAGCAACAGCTGGTAATGTTGTTAGCGCAAGTAAACTTGCACCAAATAGTAAGCTTTTTGATTTTATTTTCATAGAAATAAAAAATCCTTTCTTTTGAATGAAAGGACATCGAAAAAGAAAGACTCGCTACGCTGGCATTACCCAGTTCAGCTAATAAGAGTATTTCTCAACCTGCAAATAAAAAATAAAAGCAAGTACCTCTGTCCTTGCTTAATATTTTACTTTAAAAATCAAAATACAAAGTTGTTTTTACAATTTTGTTTCTTCATCATAACTAAAGGCTAATTCTTCATTATTTTCATCATCTTCAGTTGTAGAAATTGAAGCTAAATTTTTATTATTAATAAGTTCATTATAGAGAGTTAAGTCTTCCAAAACTGGATTGTCTTTTTTCTCTCTAACACTTACTCCATGCGATGTAAGTAAAGCTTGCGATTCATTAAATACACTTACTAAATCTGGATTAACTAATGAAGTATGAGTCTGAGCTTCTCCTAAATCAATTGAACTTTCTACATTAACTGTTTGAATAACATGAGTTCAGGTTTGAAATTCTTTAAGAGTACAGTAAACATAATGATCTAAATTATCATCAATAGAGAATGAGTTTCTTTTAACAAATGACTCAACATAACTTGAGTTTGTTTGAGAATTAAGTGATTGAATTTTACCTTCAATAAGCATTTTAACAAGTGGCGAAACGGTTTTGTCAAATACTTTAGAAACTCTTCCTCACTCAAGAACTTGAGTATCATCAAAGAAGTAAACATAATCACAGCTATTTTTGATAAATTGAAGATCATCTGTGATGATAATAATATTCATATTATTTGCATTAGCAAATTTGAAAAGAACTCTATAGAATTCATTTCTAGCTTCAGGAGCAATTGTTTTTATGTCATCAGAGATGAATAAAAACTTAATTTCATCCAATGCAAATTTTGTAATTTTAAGTTTGATTTTATCCAATGTATCTAGAGTTTTGTATTTATCTAAATACTTGTGGTGTGTGATTGCTGAGTTTTCAAATGTTTCGACAAATTTAAACATTGCACTTAAATCTTTAACAAACTCAAACTTAGGTGCTGTAGTCGTTTTAGAAAAATCAATTAAATCTGATAACATCTTAGAAACTCAAGTGCTTTTCATTAAAAATTTAATATTAGCAAAACTATTTAATGCTTTTGTTAAGTTTTCCGAATTATCATTTTTAAATACAACAGAAAGTTCAGATACTGTTTTGTCTAACATTTTTTCAATCTTTTTATAACTTGCATTAAATTCTTGGAGCTTCCTGTCTTTATTTTTAATAAGATTCTTAAACAATCTTTCTTGAGTATTTGTTTCTCACTCTAATTCAGCATTTGCAAGTTGAATCGTTTGACTAAAATCATGAACTATAACTTCATTTTTATAACTTGATATATAGTTAAAACGTTTAGATTGAATAGTTTTAATTATTGCTTTATTGCTACTAATTTGATTTTTAATAAACTCAAAATTACTTTTTGATTTACTAATAAATCTATTGATATTGATATCAAATTCCCTAGAAATAAAACTCTTAATCCTACTTACGGTTGTATTTTTATATTTATTTCTGATATCACCAAAGTTTTTATTGATGAAAATATTGACTTCAGACTCAATTTGTGATTTAAGGTGTTCTAAATCTTCTTTCTTCAAGAATCTAAGATTTCAATAATTCTGTTCTCAAAGTTTTAGCTCTTGTTTTTTAATTAAAATATCTTTTATACAATCAAAATATTCAGGACTTTTAAAGACTGCAATTCTTGATTGAATTTCAAAAACATTAATTTGTTTTTTAATTTGTTTAATAGTTGAAAAAATGTATTTCCGAGAATAAGCTTTGAGTTGTTCTTTATATTCTTTGTAAAATGCAATCTCAAACTTTAAGTCTCTAATTTTGAGATCGTTTTCTACTTTTGCAATACTTGTGCTGTTAATCTTTTCAATAAATTCAAGTTTGTATTCACTTTCTTGAATTTTAGTTTTTTTATCACTTAATGCATTATTTTCGACGTTGTTTAAGACATCTATAAATTCTTTTGAAACTAATTTAAATAAATCAATAAAGATTTTAAATAAGTTTTTATTAAACTCATTTGCAATGAAAAATATGTTTCCTAATTGAACTTCTTTGTTTTGTTTATCATTTTTTAGAAACGCCTCTTTAGCAGCATCGAAAAAGTGTGATAAGTCACCGTTGAAGTTATCTGAAAGTTCGCTAAAGTGACTAATGAAATCACTTATGTGTCCATATGTTAGGTTTTTTAGTGGGTGAGCAAATTGCTCATAAACTTTTTGTTCTTTTAAAAGCTTATCTTTATTCTTAACAACTGATAAACAACTAAGTCAAATATCTACTAAAGGAATGTTGTTATCATCGTCATCACTAATATCAAGAAGGTCAAAATAGTCACTAATATAATCTAAATCTTTCATTCTATTTGTGAAATCATTAGTATTATCGTATCTATCTGCTTCATCAATTAATTTATTGTAGTTATATAGGGTTAAAAATGAATTCTTGTCCTTAAGTTCAAAGTTTCTAACTTTTTTATAAGTTAAATTTTTGTTATCTTTAGAAATATAGAAGGCTGTTTTTGAATTAGAATAGATTTTAATTTCAGGAATAGAAATAGAAGAGTAAGGCCATTTATCTTGCTCCTCACTCTTTTTTATAAAGATATTTGAAATTGTTAATTGAAGATCTTTATTTTTCATTAGTATCCTAATTTTGAATTTTTCTTAATCAACTTAATAATGATTGAATATGAATAGTAAATAACAAAAACGTTAAATCAAATCTTAACAGGACTGGAAATAATATGTTGGGTTATTCATAAGAAAATATCTTTTGTTTCTCCATTTCCTAAACTCATATTATCCCCAAGAGATAAAATTGGTATATTAATAAGTTCCAAGAAGGCAGAGAACACTATGATCGGGACAAATATTAAGAAACGCTCAACCCTCATTTTGAATCTTGCGACAATTATGAAAATAAGTAATAACGACATCCCTGTGATCATTAAAGCAAGTAATGCTCAACGATTTGGAATTAAACCTTTTTCAATATATTTATCTGGAACTCAAAAACCTACATAGTAAGTTATTATAATAATTACCAATGATATTAAAAAGACTGCTGCAGTGGTATAAACATTCTTTAAGATGTCTTTTGAATTATCATCTCTAATGAATGCTCTTTTTGAATTAAGTTTAATTAACTTATCTCCAACTTTAATAGCTTTTTCCATAGTAGCTTCATTTTTAGAAAGCTTTCTATATTTTTGAGCTAATAAAGTAATTTTAATTGAAATTCTTTCAAGTCTATATTCCTTACTGAAAGCATATTGTAAAAACGACACAAAGTAAAGTCCAAAAATACCTGAAATAAGACCATTAATAGCTGTTGCTAGAGTGTACATTGGGTTATAACCAACAGGTGGAACAAAAAGTAACGATAATAAATCTGACACAACACCAACAAAAACTCCAATGACAGGTCCAAAAACAAAACCTGTGATTTTTACAGGTAATCCTATAAATGAAAATTTGAATGATGGAATATTAACAATAGGCATTAACTGAGCTGCAACAACGGTAAAGCTAACTGATATAGCAATCAAGATGGCTATAAAAACCATATTCTTAATAGTTCATTTACGTAATAGTCCTCACTCCGATAATGACGACATAAGCTTAGCTGTTACCTTTGTTTTCATATTATTAATTTTATAATAATTCCTATTTATTAAATTATTAATTTAATAAATAAAAAAGACCTATCTAGTAGGTCTAAATGTCTAATATCATTTATTGAAAAATTGAAGTAGCTTGAGTATTTTTGGTTTATTTTGCAATATCTTTAAAGTTCTCTTTTCTTTATAGACTTGTGTTTTACAAATTATAGCTTTTTTGTGTGTGAATGTATTAAAACCAGCTTTACCTCTATACTTACCAATTCCACTTTTACCTCTACCTCCAAATGCTAAACGTCTATTTTGTAGTTGTAAAAGTATGTCGTTTATTACTATTGATCCAGCTTTAATTTCATTAGTTACTTTATTAATTTCATAACTATTTCTCGTGAACAAGTAAGCTGTTAATGGTTCAGATTTTGAATTTACAAATTTAACTGCATCATCTAACTCATTAAAAGTAATAATAGGCAACAATGGTCCAAAAATTTCTTCAGACATAACTTTCTGAGTTGTGTTATCTGATAATTCTAAGATATTTAAATCAAATTGTAATGTTTCTTCATTCCTTTTAGCTTGTGGTGCTAATTTAACTAATCTATCATAATGTTCCTTATTTACAATTCTTGCAATATTCTCATTCATCGCATTTTTTTCTTTAAAAATGGAATGGTATGAATTGTTAATTTCCCGAATTAACTCTTCTTTTTTCTCTTTATGCACTAATACATAATCGGGTGCAATGCATGTTTGACCTGCATTAAGCAATTTTCCTAAAACCAATTTGTTAGCCGCTTCTTCCATATCTGCTGTGTATCCAACAATAAGAGGTGATTTTCCACCCAATTCCAATACACATGGAATTAATAATTCAGCAGCTTTTTTGTAATAAATTTGTCCAACTTTTTCTGAACCTGTAAAGAAAATAAAATCAATCTTATTTTCAGAGTAAATTTGCTCAACTATTTCCTTGTCTCCTTCATAGATTTTAACTTGTGCACTATTGAAAACACTTGTTAAAATCTTTTTGACAACTTGATTCGTGTTAGGACATAATTCAGATAATTTCAATATTACATTATTACCTGCTCCTATTGCATTAATAACAGGAACAAGAGATAAATTGAATGGATAATTTCAAGGACATACAATTAGAACATTCCCGTATGGTTCACTTTTTATGTATGTCTTGCTGTAAAAAGTCTGAATTGAGTTTGTTACTCTTTTATTTTTTCATCATCTTTTTAGCTTTCTAATATATAAATTAAGTTCATTTAAAACTTGACCTACTTCAGTAGCTTCAGCTTCTAAGGGATTTTTATTTAAATCTTTTTTGAGAGCCTCATAAATTAGTTCTCTGTTGTTTAATATTTCTTCTTTAAGCTTTTTTAAATTTGATTTTATTTCCTTAATTTCGTGTTTATACATAACTATTATTTTACTTTATTTTATGATCATAATAAATAGCTTTTACATAGTGTACAAGATGTAAAAAAATAAAAAGCCACTTCAGTAAAGTGGTTGAATTAAATTAGAAAAGCAAATATTTTTTCATTTTGTTTATTTAGAAAATAATCTTACTAATTAAATATCATAATTTGTCATAATTACTTCCTGAACTGTACCTCTACGATGTGATTTTGAGTTGATACCTCTTTTCGCATCAATCACATGAATATTAAAAATCATCATAGTGACCATATTGTAATAAATTGTATGTTTTAATTCACATATTTACATGAAATAAAAAAATCACACATTTTGTTGCGTGATGACTTATTCGACTATTTTTT
This sequence comes from Mycoplasma sp. 21DD0573, assembly GCF_034863425.1. Lineage (NCBI taxonomy): Bacteria > Bacillati > Mycoplasmatota > Mollicutes > Mycoplasmatales > Mycoplasmataceae > Mycoplasma > Mycoplasma sp. 21DD0573. The sequence goes on along the minus strand of NZ_JAYFEZ010000010.1, from coordinate 23,196 downwards.
ATTAAAACAATATTTTAATGGTGCGCGAAGAGGGACTCGAACCCTCATACCGTAAGGCACTAGAGCCTAAATCTAGCGTGTCTGCCAATTTCACCATTCGCGCATATTTTTAGTGCTGAAAGGCATAAAAAAAGCACCATGCTTGGTGCCGTCTATAGGACTCGAACCTACGACCTACTGATTACAAGTCAGTTGCTCTACCAACTGAGCTAAGACGGCAATGGTGGAAGATAAGGGACTCGAACCCATGACATTCGCCTTGTAAGGGCGACGCTCTCCCAGCTGAGCTAATCTTCCAAAAATGGCAGTCTGTACGGGGATCGAACCCGTGTATGCATGGATGAAAACCATGTGTGTTAACCGCTTCACCAACAGACCATAAATGGCGCCGATTATTGGGATTGAACCAACGACCAACTGGTTAACAGCCAGCTGCTCTACCGCTGAGCTAAATCGGCATTTTTGATTTGCTAATATATTATACATAAAAATTATTTTTTCAAAATTATTTTTATATTTTTTATTTCGGTATTTATTTGGTTCGAGACTATTATAGCACATTTTAATAAAGCGAATAAAAATTATTAAAAATCCAAGATAAGCATCTTGGAAATTGAATTATTTATATGTCTCTTTAAGTTCATTAAAGATTTGAATTAATTTATTTTTATTGTTTATATCCCATTGTGTGTGCCCGGCTTGTTCTATGAAATATAAGTTACAATTATCTAATTCTTTAGATAGTAAATAGGCACCAATAGGTCTTGTGTCAATATCATTTCTTCCGTGAACTATATCTGTTGGAATGTTTTTTATTTTGTGTGCTTTCTCTAATATATAGTTATCTGATGGTAAAAACGATTTATTGATAAAATAATGTGATTCCATTAATGAAATTTGATAATCATCTTCATCAGTTGATTCAAATAATTTAGGATTTATAGAAACAATTGATTCTTCTCATTTTGCAAAAGCTCTACCTGCTTTATATTTTTTTTCTAAATCATCACTAGTTAATAATGAATAGTATTTTTCTAAAATGCTATTTCCATTTACATCTTGTACATAGGAAGCAAATTCATTATGCTTCTCTGGATAGAAAAATGAAGCACCTTTTTCATAAAGAAAATCCACATCTTCTTGCCTTGCTAAGAAAATTCCACGTAAAACTAAATGTAATATATGTTCTGGATATTTAATTGCATAAGCTAAAGATAAAGTCGTTCCTCAACTACCGCCAAATAGCATCATTTTATTTATGTTTAAGTGCTCTTTGAGTTTTCTTATATCTTCAATTAATTCGTTAGTATTGTTTTTTTGAAGTTCAAATCTAGGTTTAGATTTACCACAACCTCTTTGATCGAACATAATAACTTTATAGAAATTTAGATCAAAGAATTCAAGTGATTTAAGTGAACTTTGACCACCTGGTCCACCATGTATTATAAAAACAGGTAATCCATCTGGATTACCGCTAACACTGAAATAAATTTGATGGATAGAATCTACTTGTAAATATCCATCATGATTTATTTGTGAATTATTGTTATTATTGTTCATTTGGTCTTGAAAATACATAGTGACCATTTTCAGTAACTAGAACATCATCTTCGATTCTAGCGCCACCTAAACCTTCAATGTAAATTCCGGGTTCAACTGTAATAATCATTCCAGGTTCCAAAACAGTTTGTGAATGAGGTGAAACTGATGGTCATTCGTGAACATCAATTCCTAATCCGTGTCCTGTTGAATGTAAGAAGTAATCTGCATATCCTTTTGAAGCAATGTAATCTCTACATACTTTATCAACTTCACAAGCTTTAATACCAGGTCTTACAGCTTTTCTACCTGCTGCAGCAGCTTCTTTAACAATGTTTAAGATTTCAAGTGCTTTTGGATTTTTAACTTTATCTTCTCCACCTAAAACTCATGTTCTTGTAATGTCTGCTGTATATCCTTTATATTTAGCACCGAAGTCAACTTTAAGTAATTCACCTTCCTCTAGAAGTTTATCAGTTGTATGGTGGTGTGGTTCGGCTGACGATGAAGCTGTTGCAACTATTTCATCAAATCCTTCTTTATCTCCACCGTGTTTCTTAAGTAAATAATTTAAATAAGCTCCAGCTTCTTTTTCTGAAATACCTGGTTTAACTCATTGTTTAAATTCTTCAAGAGCTGATAGAGAAATATCAATTACTTTTTGCATTAATTTAAGTTCTTCAGCTGATTTAACAATTCTTAAATCTTGAGCATCAACTCATGAAATTTCTTCAGGTTGCACCATTGATACAATTCTGTCTTGAACTTCTTTTGTTAAGTAGTTTTTTTCCAAAATAATTTTCTTGAAGTTTCTTTTATCAAATCACTCTTTCATTGAGTTTCCTTTGATTAAAACAATATCAACATTTTTAGCGTGCTTTGTTGCGTATTCAATGTATCTTCCATCAACGAATAATGTTGCTTTATCTTTTTCAATTGCAATATATCCATCTGATGTTTGAACGTGTGCATATCATAATCTTGTTTGAGGTGCTTCTGAAATTAAAACTTCAGCTCCTGTTTCTTCAAACATTTGATCTAGTCTTCTTCTGTCCATAGTTTCCTCCTATTGATTGTTAATGATTTAATAATTATAAAACTTTTATGTATTTTAAATAAAAATCTAGCAGATGCTAGATTGGAAATTATTATAGAGAAAAATGTGACTATTTCTTTTCTCTGTGTGTTTTGTGAGCGTTACATTTTGCGCAAAATTTAAGTAACTCAATTTTTTCAGGGTGTGTTTTTTTGTTTTTCTTTGAAATGTAGTTTTCCATTTTACATTCAACACACACTAATGTGAAACCTTCTCTAGCCATTTTTTCTCCTTTACATTGAATGAAAATTAATATTTATAAATATTTTTATATATTATAAACTATAACTGAAAAATACAAAAAGTATTTAAGTCCAATAATTAAGTGTTATTTATTAACTTTAAATTATTACTTTTCTAATAATCAAGCAATTTCTTCTTTATAAATTGGTCCAGTTTCTGGAACTGGTGTTTCAAGGATAATTGGGATATTATCAAAATCGGGATCATGAACAAATTGTTTTAATGTTTCATATCCAATTGCTCCCTTACCAATATTTGCGTGCCTATCTTTATGCGAAGCAATTTCGTGTTTCGAATCATTTAAATGGATAACCTTAACTCTCTTAAGTAAATCTCATTTGACCAATTCTTTTTTAAATTCTTCATATTCTTGAAGATTATAACCTGCATCTCACATATGACAAGTATCTAAACAAACTTGAACTCTATCTGAGTTAACTCATTTAAGAATATAAGCAATTTGTTCAAAATCAACACCAATTTCAGTACCTTTTCCAGACATTGTTTCAATACAAATAACAACATTATTTGTATTTTTAATTATTTCATTTAAAGTGTCAATTAATGTATCTAATGCTTCCTCAGTTGGGTGTCCAACTGCTGCACCAGGGTGTAGAACTAAATATTTGAATCCTGCTTTTTCCATTCTTTGAACTTCTTGAATTAAGAAATCTTTAGCAAAAGTTGATTTTTCTGGATTGGCAGGATTAACAATATATGGTGCATGAACAATAATACCTTCTTTAGGGATAATTGAAGAAAACTCTTCTTCATATTTTTCTAAATTGTATTTAGATACATCAACCCTGTTTGTGTTTTGGGGTGCTCCTAAATAAATCATAAAAGTATTAGCGCCATAACTGATAGCTTCCTGACCTGATGCATATAAATAATTTGGGGCTTTAAATCCAATGTGTGATCCTAATTTAATCATTTTGTTCCTTCCGAGTTTCTTGTGTATTTTGTGAGTTTTCTACTGAAGTTGTTGCAGGTTCATCAGATTCTGATTGATTTGTTTGATTATCAGCATCATCTGATTTTTTTCTAAATCCAAATCTTGATTTTTTGTTACCTGTAGTTGAAATATGTTTTTGCATTTCTACTAAAAATGCCCCGGCAATAAGACCTGATGGAATAGCAATAATTGCAACAGACATTAATGATAAGAATGAAATAATTCCTCTTGTTATAGATGCATGAGGTGTAAAATCACCATAACCAATTGTTGTTAGTGTAATTGTTACATAGTATAAAGATGAACCAAATGTAGTTACGTAACCTGATTCTAGACCTAAAAATCCATCCATATAACCAATAATATTGTCATTTGGTAAATCTGCATAACTTACTGATGATAAATAATCAAAGATAACCACAGCTTTATCATGAGATGTTGTTGCGCCTTGTATTCTTTGAATGTATTCTTGATTATTAATTTCTTTGAAATACTCTAAATTAAATGTTTGATCTCATTTGTGATCAATGATGTATTGAATTTGAGATTGTTTTAAGTGGTTTTTTTCATTGTTTCAAATTAATAAAGCGAATAAGAAAATTAAAATAAGGATTAATATAAAAATGTAAGTTAATATCTGTCTTTGTTTTTTAAACACATTAATAATAATTTGGAATGGTGCAAATAATGTTAAAACAAAGAAGAAACGGATAATTTTAAATACGTTAAATGATTTAAATAAATGGAAAACTTTTGCTGTTTCATTTTTGTTATATGCAATTTCCTCTGATGTAGGCATAAGAAAACTGATTGCATAGAGTGAAGCTAAAATACAGAATAAAATACAAATTCCATTGAATGAAAAAATATACTTAAGTACGATTTTTCAGACTTTAGTCTTTCCATCTGTATATAAATACTTGTAAGTAATAAAATGTAGAAAGTAATCTACTATAAATATAAAGAATGTGACGACTTGGACAACAACTAAAAAACGATCAAAATGAGCTTTATTAGGTCCTTCTTTCACTGTAATCAGTGAAAAGAAAGAAACTAAACAAGCAAATGTTATTATAGCTGCATAAATGTATGAAAAAAGTTTAATTCTCTTAGAATATGGAGATAAATTATCATCATAATTTGAGTTAGATCAAATAATATCAGCCAGTCCTTTTCACGTATTTTTACTTAAATTTCTTATCTTAAACATAATTTAATATTTTATATAGTTTTTTACAAATTTAAACATATTAGTTAGCCGGATATTTAAACATACAATTAACTTTTTTAAAGTTTTCACGAATGTGAAAAAAATAAAATATTTTCTTATTAAAAAGTGATACATAATCTTGATAAGGTATATAAGCAGGGTATATTAAATAAATCGAAAATAATATTTTTTAGAAAGGTTATCTTATGTTTAAAAAATGAATTAAAAAAAATATTTTTTCCTATATTATGGTTTCCACAATAGCAACAGCATCTGTTGGTGGTGTATCAGCAATCGCAGCAACTGCAATACCGTTAAAAACAAAAGTTAAAAAAATTGATTATAATGCATTTTTAAGTAGCGAAGATACTTGACTATCAACCAATGACACAGGCGAAGAATATTTACATGCAAATAACTCTGGAACAATTACTGGATTTGGAAAAATAAATTACACCGCTCTTGTTGAGACTACGAAAAATATACAAAACCTAACTATACCAATACGTGATGATAAATATAAAACTTATGTTTTTCCAAGCGATTCTAAATCAGTTACTATTAATTTAGTAAATCCTGCACAAAATTATGATTATAGTAAGCACAATAGATTTCCACAGTTTTTAAAAAGAAATGATAATCAATCAGGAATCCTTCTTGCATTTAACATTTCAAAAACAAAAATTACTCATAATCTTAAAGTATCTCTTGAATGACCAGCCGTGGACTATGGTTGTGGATTAAATAGAGATGAATTAAATCAATTTCTTAAAGAAACTGGAATGGATATTGAGGATATTAGATTGTTCTTAACTGATTTCTTTGATATGAAAGTTCTATTAAGTGAAAATGAACAATATAATAATGAGTGAGTCTCAAATCACGAGTGAAATACAAGTAAAGGAATTGACACGAATATCGAAACAGTCAAAATACCTGATCATATAGTTGCTAATAATAAAAAGTTTTATGTACAACTAATTGGAAAACTTAAAACACCTCATAAAGCGTTAGAAAAATATAAATATGAAAAAGGTTTATGAATAGCATTATACTTAATGAAAATAAGGGTAGTTATAGCAGGAGAGAATGACAAGGCAAACACAGAGTATTTAGATGATGAATATGAATATGAATATGATGAAGAAGAGGAGGAGGATAGATAATATTAATTAGCTAAATATGAAATAAAAAAATAGTGAACAAGCAAATTAAACTGTTCACTATTTTTATAATTTTATTTTTTGATATTGATCTATCTTTTTGATTTATCATATGGGATACCAGCAGCGGCTGGACCTGATGATGATTTTGATATAAATATCATAACAAATAGAGTAATCACATATGGTACTGCTTTAACTAATTCTGAATATTTCTCTGCTTTAATATAACTTACACCAAATGATGATACTGAAATCATAATTGAAAATAGAAGTGATATAACTACAGCGATTGATATTCTTCATCTTGACACAATCATAATAGCCAATGCTAAGAATCCTAAACCTTCAACATCTTTTGTAATTGAGAAAGGTCCTTGGAAACTTTGAGCATAAAATGTTCCGGCTAAACCTGCAACCATTCCAGCTAAAATAACTGCTTGTCATTTAATTTTATTAACATTGATACCAGCAACATCAGCTGCTTGTGGGTTTTCACCAATTGCTCTAAATCTTAAACCTCATTTAGTTTTTCTTAAGGCAAATCAAGAAGCAAATGCGATGATTAGAGTTGCAAATGTTTTGAATGATACTATATTTTGATACTCACCTAAAGATGAACTTAAAGCTAACTCAGATCTACCATAATAAGTTGCAGTTTGTCCTTCTTTTTGTATATCAAGAATAAATAACATTAAAATACATGCAATACCTGTTGCTAATAATCCCATAGCAAACCCTGAAATTGTTTGGTCTGATTTTAATTTAATTGTAGCTAAACCAAATAATAATGCAAATAATGCTGATGCACCTACAGATAATAATGTTAAAGGAATTTGTCAAAGCATTGATGTTTGCTCTTTGTGGAAAATAAAATCTGTTAATATAACACTAAACATAACATACATTATGGCCCCAAATATCATGAAACCATTAATTGCAATGTTGACGATCCCTGCTCTTTCTGAGAAAATTCCTGAAATAGAACCTAATAAAAGAATGCAAAAGAAGAATACTGCATATGAAACAATTAATTCCATAATTATTTAGCTCCTTCCATTGATTTTGATTCTTGAATTCTTAAAACTCTATTGTCTCATGGTTTTATAATGTATTTATTTACAAAATCATTATAAATTTTCTCTCTAATTTCTCTATAAACTAATTTTCTTGAACGTTTAAGAGCTTTTGATTTTTGAACATAAGATTGATACTCATCAACACCTAAATCAGTTCTAGCTTTTTGTAATGCAAATTTCTCTTTTGAAATTTCATCATAAATAGTCATTTTTGACTCGACTGATTGACCTTTTAAAGTAAGAATTAAATTCGCAACTCTCGCTTCATAAGCCTTTTCATATCTTGCAAATACTTGAAGTTTTTCTTTTGAATATCTACGTAAAATCTTGATTTCATCCTTAATTGATGTGTTGTAAATTTTTGATTTTAATTCTAGAATTTCAAATTCTAACTTCTTAACTTCATTCGCAGTTTCTTCAGATATTTTTAATTTATTAACTCTTAGCTGACCATCATACTCATTTTTAGCATATAATCTTCAATCAGCATTTGCTTTTTCTTTAGCTAAGTATAAAGCTCATAAATACGCTTTTGAAGTTTCATCTAATTCTTTTACATGTTCATTTATTGATCAGTATTCATAGAATTTATCTATTTGTTTTTCATAGAATTTAGCAAATGTAAAGCTTGAAAGTGTGTCTTGTAATTTTTGTTTTTGTGTTTTTTTGTATTCTTTTAATTTAACAGATAATTCTGCAATTTGAGCTTTTGTTTCTTTAACCATTTGTTGATATTGTAATAGTCATTCTGAATAATATGATTTGCATTTTTCATCAATTTCTTCTTTTGTCATATCAGGATCCGAAGAAATTAAATTTTCTGCATATAAAGCTCTTGCTTTATTTCAAGATTTTTTAATATGAGATCTTGATCTTAAATTATGATAAATAGAAAAGTTTTCTCAGTATTCTCTATGACACATTAGAATAATTTGTTTTCATACATAACGCATTGGTCTAAATTTATAGAACATAATAGATAATGCTGACATAAATATAATTATCCCTGTGATAATTGGGAAGAAATCTTTTGATACTTTTGGTCCTATCTCTGTAACTGAGAATGAAGCTTGTCCACTTCGTATCATTCCACATAGGAAACCAGTAGCAAGAACACCAAATGGATTATTAAGAGCAACAAGAGCAATTGCTATGGATTCAAAACCAATAGCTAAAGGAGCTTGTGGTTTAATAGCCACTTGTCTTGTGTATACAACAATGTAGAAGAACCCACCTAAACCAGCAAGAGCTCCTGCTATTGCCATTACACAAACAGTTACTGCCTTTTCATTTATTCCAACATATTTTGAGTTTGTTTTATTTAACCCAACCATTTTAATTTTGTACCCAAGTGTTGTTTTTGAATAAACAAATCAAATCGCTACTGCAATTACACAAACAAGTGTAATACCAATGTAAATAAATAATCTTTGAACATCAATCCCTAAGTCTCTACTTAAGTTAGTGAAAACTAACTTAGCAGTAGTACCTGGTTCCAGACCGATTCAATTTATATAATTAGGATCTGATTGAGGTATAAATACATCGTTTGAGAATGTGAAAAGTCAAATACCTAAAAATGTAACAATTCAGTTAAGAAAAATTGTTGAAATAACTTCATGAACATTAAAGTATGCTTTTAAAATACCCGGAATCGCACCAACCATAGCACCGATAATGACACTAATGAACATCATTCCTAATAAAAAGCTTAATGATAAATTCTTTAAATCAACTCTTGTACCAGCTAAAATAGCAAAGAATAATACACCAGGTAGCAACATCTGCCCTGAAACACCAATGTTGAATAATCCAGATTTAAATCCAATTGCTACAGAAAAACTCGCTAGTGCAAAGAAGATGAATAATAATAATGTATCGTTAAGAATATATTCACTAAAAGCAAACTCGAAAATATTTTGCACAAAAGTGAAAATTGTTGTTTCTGTTCCATCAGCAATACCTTTTAATCAGTAAATTACTGAAGCAAATAATAAACCAATTAAAACTGCTCAAAGAGATGAATAAAGTTTTCTTCTAGATGATTTTTTATCTTCAAGCATTAAATTTTCTTTAATTTTATTTGCTGTTAATGTGAACATTATTCACCTCCTTTCTTGTGAGCCATATAAACTCCAATTTCTGTTCTTGTAAGTTCTTTCGCAGGTTTCACAGCTAAAATTTCACCAGTGTTAATAACTGCAATTTTATCTGCCAATGATAAAACTTCATCTAATTCATATGAGATTAATAAGATAGCTTTACCTTCAGCTTTTTCTTTTAATATTCTTTCATGAATATTTTTGATAGCTCCAACGTCTAATCCACGTGTTGGTTGTAATATTAAAATGAAATCATGTGGTGAGTTCATTTCACGACCAACAATGAATTTTTGTTGATTCCCTCCTGAAAGAGATCTTGACATTGAGTATCCATTTCTTGCACCACGAACATCAAATTTTTCAATAATGTCTTCAGTTTCTCTTTGCATAGCTCTATTGTTTAAAAGTCCAGCTTTGCTGTATTTTTTATCTCAAAGTCTACGTAAAATTGAATTATTTTTAATGTTATAGTCAAGAACTAAACCGTGTTTATGTCTATCACTTGGTATGAATGAAAGACCTAATTTTGAAATATCATAAACTGATAATTCATTTATGACAAAGTAATCATCATTAATAACTTTTTTCTCATTTGTATCTGATAAGTAGAAATATGTAAGTAATCCACTCACTATAAATGCAAACATCAATACACTAAACATAATCATTAGTCCTAGTGCTACAAGTGGAACAGTAGCTAACAATGAAATTAATGATGTGATTGCTAATGCTGAAGCAGAAGCAATACCAAATGATATTAAAATAACAAATAATTTATTACGTTTGATTAATTTAGCATGCTCATTTTCAAACTTTAATAATTTATTCACTTTCAATAAAACAGTAGTGATAATACTTAAACACAACACAATAATTGAAGAAGCTAATGCCACTACTATTGATGTATTTGTTGATGTAAACACTAATGCAGCAAATAGCACAGCGAAGCCAGAAACTAAACCTAATACTAGGAATAGTATTTTAAAAACTAACAGCTGTCTTTTGCTCATTTGCTTTTGAAAACTAGTTTTTGCAAAAATAGTTTTTTCTTTAAATTTTGGTCCATATATTGAAAATAAAATCAACATAAGAAGGATTATGCTGAAAGAAATCGCTAATCCTCCACCGATATTCATAATAGCTTTTGTTGAATCAGATTGGTAATTAGCTGCAGCTAATAAACCTAAACCTGAGTATAAGAATACAAATAATGAAATCAATAACATAATTATATTTTTTCTTGTTTTTGATTTTTGTATTAATTGCATTCTTTCTTTAACAAGTGGTGTCTTTTTATAAAGAACTTGACCTGTTGTCGGTTTTATCATTCCACTAACAACTTTTTCTAAGTCAGTTTGTCCATTACCTTCAACTCCGGCAATAGCAACAATTTCACCACTTCTAATTTCTAAATTAACATTTTTCAATGGTTTTTCACCATCTGTAGAAACGTTATCTAATTTGAAAACAACTTCATTTTGTGATGTATCTGAATGTTCATTTCTAACAATTTCGACATCACCACCAACCATACGGTTAGCCATTTCCTCAATAGAAACATCTGCTACTTTGAAGTTTCCTACAACCTTACCGTGTCTTAAAACTGTCGCATTATCAGCAACTTCCTTAATTTCGGCAAGTTTGTGAGAAATAAATAAAATTGTTTTACCTTGTTCCCTGAATAATTTGAATGTATTCAATAGACCTTGAATTTCTTGGTCTGTTAAAACAGCAGTTGGTTCATCAAAAATTAAAATATCTGAATCACGATATAACATTTTCATAATTTCAACTTTTTGTTGAGTTGCAACTGTTTCTTTACCAGTTAACCTGTTTAAATCAAAATGCAAATCAAACATTTCTTGAATTGTTTTGATTTTTTCAATAGCAGGTTTGAAATCAATAACTCTAGTAAATTTATTTCTATCCTCAGCTCCTAAAACAATGTTTTCAAGGTTTGTATATACATCAACAAGTTTAAAGTGTTGGTGCACCATACCAATACCTAATCTATTAGCATCATTAGGACCTTTGATTAAAACTTCTTTTTCATTTACTTTGATAATTCCTTCATCAGGTTCATACAACCCGAATAATATAGACATTAAAGTACTTTTTCCGGCACCATTTTCACCAATTAAAGCGTGAACTGTACCTTTTTCTACTTTAAAGCTAATATTCTGGTTAGCCTTAATAGAACCGAAAGATTTAGAAATATTATCAAACTCTATTGCATAAAAGTTTTGTTTCATATCTTTCCTTGTGTTTTTAATATATTAAAAAAATAAATAATAGAATTTAATGTCTATTATTTACATTTTAATTATATATTTTTTATTCTTAATTTTATGATTTAGTGTTTTCTCTTTTATTACAAGGAGGTAGGTATAAAAATAAAAAGGATACCAAAATTAGGTACCCTTTAAAAAATTAAGTTTGTTGAAAAATTATTTTAACATTTCGCCAGTTAATTCTTGAATTAAGTCAGGAAGTGATAAAGTTGCAGAATCTGTTTTATTTAATTTATCTGATGAAATAAAATCTATGTCCTCTTCAGATAATTCTTTAAATTTAGCATCATATTTTGCTAATAATTGATTCATTTTTGTTTTCATTGCTTCATCTTTGAGTGTACTTTGTGCATAACCAACTCACCCTTGTTTGAAACTTCCTCTAATTGAGAATGATCTCTCTGCTGTTTTTGTACTATAAATATTTTTGCTATCAATACCATATGTGATGTATAGGATTGTATCGTAAACAGCTTGTGCAATATTTTTTGTAATTGATGTATAGAATTTTCCTGAGTCTTTTGATCTTGATTTTGCTTGATCAGTATCCACTCCGATTACACCAATGTGATCTGTATTTGCTTTTTTCTCAAGTTCATCTAATGTGAACCCTGTCGCTGGTCCAGCAACTGGTAAAATAACTGTTGGATTTGAAGCAATTGCATTTGCGATTGCACTATCCATTGGTTTACCTGATTCAAAAGCAGTATTAAGTGCTACACTTGAAAAGTCATTTGCAAGACCTTTACCTTGTGTTGGTCTAACTTTTTTATTAGCATCTGATTGAGTTTTATTTATATCAAGAATACCTCTGTAGTAACCTTTAATAAAATCAACAACTCCATGGAAAGGCATACCTCCAAATGCTGTTACTTTTCTTTTGTTTGCATATGACTCTTCTGTTGCCATTAATTCAGCAACTGCTTGTCCAACGATATATGCTGATTCAGCAACTTTAAAATCTAAACCATAAAAGTCTCCATAACCTTGAAGTTCATTTGGATCTATTGTGAAGTCTGTACCTATGATTTTTACATTGTTCTTAATTAATCTATCCTTATTTTGTTGGATGTATGCTTTAATTGCATCTCCATGTGTGAACCCTGAAAGAATTCAAATGTTATATTTCCCTAATAAACTATTGTAAGTATTTTCATAACTATTACTTTCTGGTTCTGAGTAAGCAAATTTAGGTTCTGAACCTGTAAGCTCTTTAATGTCATCAACATATCTCATCATTCCTTCATATGATGATTGGTTAAATGATAAGTCAGTTACGTGACCAGAGTCTGTTACAACAACAACAGAAAGTGGAGTTTTGCCTTGAATAGTTTCAGCTGTTAAAGCTGTATTTCTCGTAATATCTGCAATTGGAGTGATATTAGCTCTTACTCCTGAAGTTGTTCTGTCTGTTCTTCCACAAGAGATTGCAGCAACTGGTGCTATAGCTGTTGTGATCCCTGCAACAGCTAATAATAATGATTTAATTTTTTTCATTTTTGTCCTTTTGTTTAAATAATTATTTAAAGAAAATGAGGATACTATAAAAATATCCTCATTAATATTATAAAACTTTTATTTATCAAAGTTATTTTTTAATTTTTAAAATAGTGTCAACTGATTTGTTTCGTTTAACTCATCAAGAACCTTAAATTCTTCATTCAATATCTTGTAAAGAGTTTGATTTACTCTTCCACGTTTTCTAAAGTCCTCTTTTGAAACAAATTCACTTTCATTTCTAGCATTAACAATTTCATTTGCTACAGCTTCTCCAAGTCCACCTACAACTGTAAATGGAGGTATAAGAGCATTATGTTCATAATCTATTACTCATTCAGTTGCTAATGATTTAGTTAAGCTGATGTTTGAAATGCTTAATCCACGTGCATACATTTCTCTTGCGAGTTCTAAGGTTTGTAATAACTGATCGTCTTTAACTTTTCTATCATTCATTAAGGTTATTTCCTTAATTTTTTTATTAATTTTTTCAATCTTAAAGTCGTTCATCATTACATGTAAATCAAATTCAGTTGCTCTAGTTGTAAAAAATGTTGCATAGTATTCTAAAGGTTTATAAAGTTTAAATCAAGCAATTCTTCAAGCCATAAGCACATATGCAGTAGCGTGAGCTTTAGGGAACATATATTTAATTTTTTGCATTGAATCAATGTATCAAGATGGTACATTGTTTTTCTTTAATATTGCAACTTGTTCTTCTGTTACACCTTTACCTTTACGTACTTGTTCCATAACCTTGAAAGCTAATTTAGACTCAATATTTTTCTTCATTAAGTATTCCATCATATCATCACGACAGGAAATAACATCTTTTAATGATAATCCCATATCTTTAATAAGTGATTGAGCATTTCCTGTTCAAACATCAGTCCCATGAGAAAGACCTGAAATTGAAATTAAGTCAGCAAATGATTCAGGTTGTGCTTCAATCAACATCTTTCTAACAAATGATGTACCAAACTCAGGGATACCTAAAGCACCTGTTGGTTCGCCACCAATTTGTTCAGGTGCGATATTTAATTCTTTAGTAGTTGAGAAAAGTGACATAACTCTTTTATCTTTTTTAGGTATGTCTTTTTTAACATCTAAACCAGTTAATTTTTCAAGCATTCTAATTGCCATTGGGTCAATGTGTCCAAGCAAGTCTAACTTAAGGACATTGTCGTGGATAGCTCTATAATCGAAGTGAGTTGTTTTTCAATCGATTGAAGTATCATCAGCTGGATAGTTAACAGGTGTAAAATCTTCAACATCGAATTCTTTAGGAATAATTAAGATACCTCCAGGGTGTTGTCCTGTTGTACGCTTAATGTCTTCAAGTTTTGAAGATAAATAATCAACAAAAGCATTTGAATAACCCAAGTTATATTCTTCATTAGCTTTTTTAACATAACCAAAGGCAGTTTTGCTTTGAATTGTAGAAATAGTCCCGGCTCTTAGAGTATGACTGTCACCAAAAAGTTTCTTAACTTCATTATGAATAATTGGTTGGAAGTCACCGGCAAAGTTTAAGTCTATGTCTGGAACCTTATCAGCATCAAATCCTAAGAATGTTTCGAATGGAATAGTGTGTCCATCTTTATTCATAAGTGTTCCACATTTATCACAATTTTTATCATCTAAGTCAAATCCTGAAGTTATATTAGAATCTTCATTTAAAACAAAGTTTTTACAATTTGAACAAATGTAGTGAGCTGGTAATGGATTAACTTCTGTTATACCTGCAAATGTAGCAACTAAAGATGAACCAACACTTCCACGACTACCTACAAGATATCCACTTTCCAATGATTTTTTAACCAAGATATGCGAAATTCAGTAAATAACATCAAATCCATATTTAAGAATAGGTGTGATTTCCTTTTGAAGTCTTTCTTCAATCATTTGAGGAAGTACTTCTCCATACCTTTCATGCGCTGTTTTATAAACTAATTCTTTTAATTTAACTGCTGAATCATCAAATTTAGGTGTGTAAAGTTTGTCGTGAACAATTTTAATTTCTGGATCAATTAAATTAGCAATCTTGTTTGTATTCACTATAACTAAATCATTAATTAATTGCTCATCATTCAGGAATTTAAATGACTCAAGCATTTGATCAGTTGTATAAAACTCTAAATCAGGTAATAAGAAGTTTCTTCCTTCAAATTCAACTTTTCTATGATCAAATAAAAAGTGTGAAGAGTTACCAATACCTTTTGAATAAACAAGGCATCTGAAAACTTCCTTATCTAATTTATTTTTATATCTTACATCCCCAATTGCAACAGGAATTTTGTTAAGCTTATTCGCTCAATTAATCATTCTTTTAATACCATCATAAATTTCTTCTTGAGTAAATTTTTCCTGTGGCTCTAAGTAATGTTTTAGTGCATTAGGATGTGGTATTTCAATGTAATCAGCAAATTCTGCTGACTTTTGAATTTCAATATCTGATGAATAAAAAATATTGTCTATAAATCTACTTTTAAGTCCACCTGACCCTATTAAAATGTTTTCAGTCTTCTTAATGTCCTCCATAAATAATTTAGGAGACTTAAAGAATCTTTCGGTTAATGAAAGTGTGATTAATTTAGAAATTTCTTTAATTCCTTGTTGGTTTTTAGCAAGAACAGAAATTTGATTTGATCTAACATGTGAGTAAACATTTGGTTCATAAGTATTGTTTAAATCATCAAATGTTAAAATGCCTTTCTCTTTTAACATTTGAATTGACTTAATTCAAGCACTAGCAAGAACACCAGCATCGTAGTCAGCACGGTGAGCTACTGCCGAATCATAACTAACTTGTAAATATGAACAGTAGTTCCCTAATGTATGTGAACGTTTATCAGGGAATAGCAATCTTGAAATGTTAAGTGTATCGACAAAGAATGTGTTTGGAACTTTTTTTCCTTGCTGAATGAATTTTTGGATAATAAAGTTAAAGTCGAAGTTAGCATTATGAGCTACACAAACTTTATTATTTAATAAATCATAAATTTTGTCAAGAGCTTCATTTAACTCGATACCCTCCTCATCTAACATTTTTTGTGTAATGTTAGTTAAGCTCATTGTTTTAGCGCTAAGAGGTTTTTGTGCCTTAATAAAGAACTGTAAGTCTTTATGATTAAAAGCATTATGCTCTTTAACAATTTGAGCACCAAATTCAATTAATTCTCCTGTTTGAGCTGATAAGTGTGTTGTTTCAATATCTAGGACAACAAATTCAGTTTGCTCTAAAACTGCATTTTTATCAGGCGAATAATTTAATAAGAAATTATGATTTTTTGAAATAACATCAAAACTAACTCCATAAATTGGTTTAATACCAGCTTTTTTAGCAGCTTTTTCGAAAGTTGGATAACTTTGCACACCATTTGAGTCAACTATAGCAACTGCTGAATGTCCATATTGTTTAACTATGGAAACAATATCTTCAGCATTTAAAAGTCCATCCATAGTTGACATTTTCGTTCTTGTGCTAAGCTCAACTCTTTTTTCATAAGCTAAATCTTCTTGCTCTTCTGTAAGTGGATCAACTTTGCTAAAAGAGTTAACTGTGATTTGTTTATTGTACTTGTCTACACCATTGTAAGTTGAACCATATGGATTAGAAACTCTACCCATAGCTTCAACTGTATCTCCAATTTTCGGAACATAAACATCTTTATTATTTTCTCTCTCGAAGAAAACTGTACTAATAGCATCATTATAATCAGTAATTGAAATGTTATGAATTTTCAACCCTTTGTTAGTGTCTCTAACGTCAGTTTTATAAACATAACCAGTCACAGAAACATTAGTAGTTTCATCTTCATAAGGAAGTTCGTGAACTTCCTGAATTGTGTATTTTGTATAACTAGATGGTGAACGTCTTCTTCCTCAACTTCCTTTATCATAGCTAATTGAACCTTTTTTAGATGAAGTTGAAGTTGTCTCATGATCACTAAATTGATTTTTGATTTTGTCATAATTTTGAAGGATGTTATTGTTGATTTGTTCTTTTAAATCAAATGTATTGACCTTAACATTTAATTCAAATGCATCAAAACCAAAAAGTTCTTTCATATACTTATTAACTGCCTTAAGTTCTTCTTGAAATTCAGGGGTATTTTGATAATCAAAGATATGTGCTAAATATTTTCCTGTTTGTTCATCATAATTAAGATTTTTAAATCTTAATACTCTTGCAATTCCACTATTATCTGGAAGAGTTTTCTTAACTACATATTCCAAATAATTAAGAACTAATGGACTTGATAAATATTCATTATTATCGTATTTAAATTTGAAATTAACTCTTTCTTTTATAGCTGCAATTGTTAAAGTTCTTAAATCTTCAAGCGATGGAATTGTTAAAAGAGTTAAAGTAACCTCTAATCTTTCTTCATTTGTATTTGAATTTTTAACAACCTTAATACTATTGCTATCTATTTTCGCATCCAAAAATGATGCGATAAAAGGTAAATTTAATTTGTTAGCTAGCAAATTAAATTTTTGATTTTTGTATCCTTCCATTACTTCACCACCTTGTATAAGTTATAAAATATTATTATAATTAATATATAGTATTTTTTGTTAACTATCTTTTAAAAATTTAAATATTGAAAGAAAAAATAGTGACCTATAAAACCAATGAAACGCCACATAAGAATGGTATTTCAATTGCATAATAGTCATTTATATTTCAAATTATAGCTTTAATACAATTGCTGAGTTGAATTGTCACAAAATAAAGAATCGAATTACAAAATAAGATAAGAAAAGTAGACAGTTTTGACCTCTGTCCACTTTTCTTATCTTAGTTTAAAAAATTAGTAATTTAATGAGCACTTGCAATTCGTGTTATAGAAATATATTCTGTTCACTGAAACTTATAGTCCTATCTCCTAAAGGTATTGGTTGATTTCTTATATTCATATTCTTTAACAGTCTCTTTTAATTTCACAATTAAACCTGCGTCATCAAATGGTTTTGTTTCTTGAGCATTCACTCAAAGAATTGTTAAGTAATAAACTAATATTTTTTGTTGAATTAAATATTCTTCTCAATATGTATCATAAACATTTAAGAAAAACTCTTCTTGCTCTTTATTTAAGTATGAACCACAAATAAAGTAAGCTAAATCAAAATGCTTGTCACCCATTGAAGCATACTCTCAATCGATAAAGTATACTTTGTCGTTTAAGTCTAGGAGAATATTGTTTAAGTATAAATCATTGTGCAACGGTCTGTTTGATTCAGAGTTTTTTAATATTAAATTAATTCTCTTATAGTAATCATTAAGAACATCAATTTTTATTCCTCTTTCATTCAGAATTCTTCTATACTCTTTTACTCTTGAAGCCACATTTGTTTTAGGGAACTGCAACTTTGAATCGTGTAATGTCTTAAAATTATTCGCAATTTGAGTCAAAACATCTTCTGTAAACACCAACGGTTTTGTCTGAAGATACTCTCATTCAACAGAATTTTCTGTTTCATTAATTAAACGAGGTACAAAATCAAATTTCTCAAGTAATGCGTAATCTAACTTATGATTGAATTTATTTAAAACCTTTTCTTGATAGATTGAATTTTCAGTCATATATGTCTTATTTGTGTGTCCAATATTTATCGGTTTTTTCATATGTACCTCCACATTTTATTTTTTAAAAGTATATAATTAAGAATTATAAAAGGAAATTAATAACTATGAAAAAATTATCAAAATATATTGTTATGGATTTGGGTAATACATTCATCAAAATAGTTAATTTCAAAGTCAACTTAAGAACAAATGAAATTAAACAAGGTAAGGCAAAAATTATTGACTACTTAGCTTTTACCGAAGAGCTTGCTAAGATACTTAAAGATCTTGAATACACGAGAATCCTTGTAGCTGCAACTAATACAGATGAGGATTTATGTAAAACGATTATCTTCGCCATTGCAAGTAAGTTGAATTTTATGTCTAATGATTTAGTTTACTTAAACGATGAGAAAAAAATAATTATTAAAGGGATGTCTCACTTAATTGATAAAAATATAAAACACAAAGTTTCTATTGGTTTTGATATCTTATCAGCATTGCTTATAAACTCAATTAAATATAAAAAAGATTCAATTAACTTATTAGGAACATATTGAGTTAATTTAAAAATGGAAAACTTAATTCTTAAAAGTGTTTCAATAGTTAGAACAGTCGACTTTTTTGATATCCCATTTGTAGCTCCTTCAATAATTGAAAGTGAATTAAAAGTACCTGAAACTAAAGAAGGAACAACTACAAAAACAGCTTTCTTAAATGGTTTAAGCTCTTTATTATCAGGTTATGTATCTTCATTTGATAAACCAGAAAACTCAATAATTTCTGGTGGGTGATCTAGATATTTTGATAAAAGTTTATTTAATATTGAAAAATTCATTGTAGCTGAAGGGTACTTGCATATGTATCTTCAATTTCTTCAAGAACTTGAGGATTAAGAAAGGAAATAATGAAAAAAGAAGAACAAAAATCTTTCTGAATAAATAGAGTTATTCCTGCTCTAATTATTGGAATTGTTCTAGTTATATTTTTAACAGTATCAAAATTCTCTTTTGATTTTAATTTATATAAAAACTTTAATGATGGAGTATTTTGGTTTTTAAGAACATTGTCTATTTTGGTTTTTGTAGGAATTGCTTTTTGAATTTATTATGAACTATCAAAAGCGTATCTACAAAACCATAAAATATTTAAATGAGTTTTACCTGCTTTAGCAGTTGGGTTGCTCTTTGCTTACCCAAACTTTCTTAAGTTCTTAACAACTCGGATAACAAACTCAGAAAGTAATTTAGTTAATAAAAATATATTACAAATTGGCTTAGTCTTTACAGATGCTACTTATGGTGCATTTAGTTTCTTTGATGCAATATGACCTTTAACAATTACATTAATTTTTGTATTAATTAGATTTTTAACTGTTAAAAACGTTAATCTCAAATATTTAGCAATTAAAGCTTTATCATTCTTTTTCATCTTTTCATTCTTAACATATTTCTTAAAATCATTTATGGTATTGCTTGCACAAACTTACGCTATTGAAGTTGTTTTATTAATTGTATTCATCGCAATGTCCTGCGATATCGGAGGATACTTCGGTGGAAGACTTTTAGGACACAAGTTTTTCAAACAAAAACTCGCTCCAGCTATTAGTCCTAAAAAGACAATTGAAGGTGCTATTGTCGGAATTATTGTTGGAATCGCAGTTACATTAGCATATATGGGAATAGCTTATGGAATAGCATCAGATAAAAAGCAAACATTAATGTACATAATGATGACCCCATGAAATAATGATGCTAATAGCTTAAATATGATGTTTGTGTATTTAATGTTATTTATCTTCCTTGCACCTATGTTTGCAATCTGTGGTGACTTAGCATTTTCACTCATAAAAAGAAGAAATGAAATTAAAGATTTCTCAAACATATTAAGGGAACATGGTGGTATTTTAGATAGATTGGATTCAATTTCTTTTGTATTTATTTTGTTTATCACACTATCAATGTTTGCGATAATATAACAAATGCAACTACAGCTACCGCATGGATGTTAAAACTAGATGAGTTTCTCGACTCATCTTTTTTTCTATTTAAGTTCATTACGCTTTCGAATAATTTATTAAAATATTATTTGTAAGCAGTATTTTAATTATCTTGAATCACTTTTATGCTTATATTTTAGGAGAAAATATGACAAATAATTCAGTGTCAGTTGTTAATATGATGGAAATAATTAAGCAAAAATCTTCCACTCCTCACACTCAATATGTAATTCCAATTTTTCAAAGAAAATATACCTGAACTAAGAAACCAGCAGTAGAAGCATATATTAAGGATATTATCGACATCTTTAATAGTAACGATCCTGATTATCAACATTTCATCGGTTTCTTTTTCTATTATTTAGACAAGAATACTGATTTTAATCCTCTTAGTGATAACAACGTAGCATTTAAAATGTACGTTGTCGATGGACAACAGAGATTAGTTACAACATTTCTAATAATTCTCGCTTTAAGAGATATTTTAAGTAGTGTTTCCTATTCTGAAAAATTTACCGAAGTTATTGATACACTTAATAATAATTTTCTATACTTTGAAGATAACAAAAAAGAGAAGCAATGCAGATTATATCCATTAGTTGATGATAATGACGCATTTAAGAAAATTCTTGAAGGTGAAATTAATTCAAAAGAAGATATCAATTTATTGAATACATCAAATGTCTATTCTTCATATAAATACATTAAAGAAGAATTGGAACATCTATTAAAAAATGAAGGAAAAATTCAACTTGAAACAGTTGATAAATTTTTAAACTCACTAAGCAAATTAATTATTATCTCAGTCAAAATCGAAGATAATGACAACCCACAAAAAATATTCCAAAGCATCAACTCAACCGGAGTTAAATTAACTCAAGCTGATCTTATTAGAAATTACATATTAATGTCTGCGAAAACTGATAGAGAGCAAAAAGATTTATACGATAAGTATTGAGTAAAAATTGAGAAAAACTTAAATAATGATTCTAAAATAATGGAACATTTCTTTTTCATTTATTTACAAATCAAAACATTGGAAATTGTTAACTTCACAAGGATTTATGATAATTTCAAACATTACTGCGAGAAGAATTATCAAAATGAATATGGTACGCTAAAACTAAGTGAAATTCTTAATGATGTTCTTGAATACTCAGAACAATATAAATACATAAAGTTAATTGATAATAAAGAAATATCGTCTAAAACAATATTTAAGAATAAAAAACTAATAAGAGAAATGGTTTTAAGTAAAAACTTAAATACAGACGCTGCATTACCTTTAATTGTCAAAATGAGTAAACTTCTTCACGAGAAAATTATTAAAGAAGATTTATTCATTGAAATACTGAAAGGTATAAATATTTATTTTGTACGTCGTGCTATATTAAATCTTGGTATTCAGAGTATTAATAAAGTATTTATTAATCTACTAGTACTATTAGAATCTAAGAATTGAAAGGATGAAAGTAGCGTTATAAATACCTTCAGAAGTTCACTTGATAATGATAATAACGGGAAAACTACACGTATGCCTACTGACAAGGAACTTGAAGATTATATGTTAGAAGCAAATATGTATCAACGCGCACGTTTACTAAAAAATATATACATACATATCCAATTCAATGACACATTCACATATAAAGACGTTGAACCAAAAGAGTGAAGCATAGAACATTTAATGCCTCAAGATGGTGCAAAATGAATTGGTGAAAACGGCATTACAAAAGATAATCACCAAACACATAAGCATAGAATAGGTAATTTAGCTTTATTCAAGAAAGAAGAAAACTCGTATCTAAGTAATTTACCTTTCGAAGAGAAGAAAGCTAAAATTAATAAATTCATCCATTGGGCTATGAATGCTGATATTCTAAAATATGAATATTGAAATACAGAGACTATTGAAGAACGTTCTAAAAAGATAACTAATGAAATACTTAAGAAAACTTTTAAATATTTCGAAGCTGATGACACAAAATATAAAGTTTTCAAAATTCATATTGCAAACTCTAAAGGTGAGAAAATTGCTCAAGCAGAACTTTATGAAAAAGATGGTTCTGTAAAAATCTTTGCAGGTTCAAGAATTATTAAAAATCCTAAAAAAGAAAAATATTACGAGAAATCAATTAAGGGAACTTTGGATATTTTATTAGCTCAAAATGTTCTGCAAGAGACTGATGAAGGATATATTTTTATTGAGGACTATTCAGTAACCCCGAGAACAGGTGGAAAAGTTACAAGTTTAAGTGCGACAGCTAATGTTATAACCTGAGATAACCATAATGGTAAAGAAATTTGATTAGATGAAAATGGTCAAAAAATTAAGAATAATGCAGATTTTAAAGCAACAAAATTTGGTAGTTCTAAAATCAACTAATCTAAATAAGAAAAACATTGCATTCGCATGTAAATAAGACAATTTTTATAGGCAATTTATAGGA
>NZ_JAYFEZ010000009.1:0-41937 GCF_034863425.1 Mycoplasma sp. 21DD0573 | reverse complement strand
TTGAGATGCTTTGAGTTTTTTATAAATTGTCTATAAAACTTGTCCTAGTTTATTATTTATTTTTTATAAAAATTAAATTATCAAATTGCTTATTGTGCTTAGCAATTCATTTATTGTAAATTTTGAATTTGTGTTTGTATTTATTAAGAAGTTTTAGTGCAAAACCAACCCCAATAAATACTACATAAATGATAATTGATACTGTATTTTTGAATTCTCATTGTCCACCTAAAATTCAAGGGAAGAATGTGATTAATAAGATAAGTGACATTATACAAATATCAATAATGTAAATAACTTTTTCTCAAACAGTTATTTTTGAAATTCTTTTCTTTGCAGCTAATCTGAATGCTATAAAGAATGTGATTAAGTCTTCAATTAATAACGCAATTGAGCTAGTTATAATTGTTGCTTTAAAGAACTCATCACTATATTCTTTATCTAAGAATATAGTAGGAACAAGTCATAATGTAATCATTGAAATCATTATTATAACTGTAGAGAAAACGATTGCATTTTTAAATTCACCCTTTTTATTTTTGTGATGCAATGAATTGAATAAGTAACCATCTTCAGAAAGAGGAACAAGTTTTCTAGCAGTTGCAACTGTTTGAAAAATTCTAAATCCTAAATCATTGCATAATAATCCAATAATGAAGATAGAGACTCCAAATGCACCTAATCCATAGGTGTAGATTTTTGAAATCTCGTTTGAACCATCTCCAGTAGTTACTTTTAATGAGTTTGGTAAGAATAAATAGAGTGAAAAGAATATTAGATAAAATCCAAATATGAAAGCTAATGATGTTAATAATATTTTTCTAAAACTCTTGAATTTAACATCTTTAGCCATAGCAGCAACATCTTCAGTTCCTGCAAAAGCATACATAAATAAAAGAACATCAGCGATAATTAATTGAGGTGTAACTTTTTTGTATGTAGCTGAGTCAGGTAATGTAGCTTCTTTTGAAACAGCGACTAACATTACAAAGATGGCTAAGATAAGTATTATTCATTTAAATAATGAGGCAATGAAAATAATTTTCTTGTTTGTTTTTAATCCAATTGTTGAAATAGCAATTATGGAAATGAATAGTAAGATCGAAATCCCTCTAACTATTCACATAACTAAGCTGTGTTGAGGAAATTCTTCTGGTTTAGGTAGTATGATTTCAACAACATCAGCTAGGAATAAAGGTGCAATTGCTGATAAAAGTGGTGTTTGAATAAATTGGTTTCATCCGATGAAGAAAACAAGATTTCTAAGACCACGTTTCTTTGGTTTTGTTAATTTACCATCAACAACATCATCATCTAAATGTCTTGCGTAAGCATACGAACCACCGTAGTGGTCATTGTATTGATTTGATAATCTAGAGAATACCAACATTATTCCAAAGCATATAAATGCTGAGAGTATCATTACAAGATACCCTCAGTAAGATATGTTCATAATTGTTGATATTGTAGTTATAAAACCTATACCAACGACAAAATTAATTGTAAAAAATGTAAAACTTTTCTGTGTGAACTGCTTTTGCATTTTTTATTATTTTGCTTTTATTTCGTTAGAAGGTTTTTGACTATTGAAAATTACATTGTAAATTTCATCATATGTTTTAACAGGTACATATGTTAAGTTTTCTTTAATTTCAAAAGGAATGTCTTTTAAGTTTTTGATATTGTTTTCAGGTATGAAAATCGTTTCAAGCCCTTTTTGACTAGCTGCAAATGATTTTTCTTTTAATCCACCAATTTCAAGGACTTTTCCTCTTAATGTAATTTCACCAGTCATACCAATTGTGTTAGGAACTGGTCTTTTTGAAAGAGCAGAAATAATTGCAGTTGTAAATGTTACACCAGCACTTGGACCATCCTTAGGAACTGCCCCTTCAGGTACGTGAATATGAATTGTATTGTTTTCAAAATCAAACTCATCAACATCAAATTTTTCAGCATTTGCTCTAACGAAAGTTAAAGCAATTTGAGCTGATTCTTGCATAACTTCTTTAAGTGAACCAGTTAACTTAATTTCTGATTTACCTGGGTATGTAGTTACCTCAATCGGCAATGTTGAACCACCAAATGATGTGTAAGCTAATCCTGTTACTAAACCTGGAACAACATCTTCTTCTTTTTCTTCTTGTTTGAATTTAATTACACCAAGTAATTCTTCAATTTTATCAAGTGTAATTACATATTCTTTTAATGATGGATCATCAAAAGTCTTAACAACTATTTTTCTAGCAATCTTATCTAATGTACGTTTAAGACCTCTGACTCCAGCTTCAAGTGTGTAATATTGAATGATGTATTTAAGCACATCATCTGAAATTTGGAAGTATTTTTCAGCTAAAGTAGCTTGCTCAAGCACTTTTGGTATTAAGTGCTCTCTAGCAATGTTTAATTTCTCATTCAATGTGTATGAAGATAATTCAATAACTTCGACCCTGTCAATTAATGCAGGTGGTATGTTTTCATAGTAGTTAGCTGTAGCAATGAAAATACATTTTGATAAGTCGTATTCGTGTTCTAAGTAGTGATCTTGGAATCTTGTGTTTTGCTCTGGGTCTAAAACTTCAAGCATTGCACTTGCTGGATCACCTTTCATATCAGCTGCCATTTTATCAATCTCATCAAGAAGGATAACAGGGTTTGAAACTCCTGCGTACATCATTCCTTTGATGATTTTTCCAGGCATAGCTCCTACGTAAGTTCTTCTGTGTCCTCTGATTTCGCTTTCGTCGTGAACTCCTCCAAGTGAAACTTTAACGAATTTTCTATTTAAAGCACTTGCGATAGCTTTTGAAAGTGATGTTTTCCCTGTTCCGGGAGGACCGACAAGGGTTAAGATAGGAACATTGTTAAATGTATTTGTTTCTTCATTGTTTTGAAATAATGAAAGGTCAATTTCAAATTTATCATCAATCTTGATTTTGTTTTCGTCAAGTTTTTTAACTTGGTTGTTTTTAATAATAACAGCTAAGTATTCAATAATTCTTTGCTTAATTTCATTTAGACCATAGTGGTGTTTATCTAAAACTTCTCTAACTCTGTTGATGTCTAATAATTCGTGTTGAACTTTTCTTCAAGGAAGTTTCTTAAGAGTATTAATGTATGTTTTGATGATTGAAGCCTCAGGAGAAACAGGAACCATTTCTTCTGATTTTTTAGTTTCAGCATCAATAAGTTTAATAACACTTTCAGGGAAGATGTCTTTGAATTTTGAATTGATGATTTGTGCATACTCATCATCAGATGCAGTTGGGTTAAGTTCTTTAATTTGTTCTTGAAGAGCTTTTAATTTTTCTCTAAGTAAGAATTCAGTTTGTTGCTTACTTAATTTTTGTGTCATCTTACCTTTTAATTCTGTTTCTGCTTGAAGAATTTCATTAATTTTTGCAGTAGCTTGAATTAAGTAAGTTTGGTATCAAAATCTGTTGTATGGTTCTTTGAAAATTTCAATTCTTTCTGGAACAACTACAGGTGAAATGTGGTTTAAGAAAGTAGCGATTAATGCACTTGCATAATCTTCAGAGAATCTATCAGTTCTACCTTCAAAGTATCTGTTTGTTAAATCAACAATACTTGTGAATGTAAAGTGTCTTCCTGATAAAGGTTCAGTTTTAAATAAGCCAATAAAATCAGAATCAGCAAATTGTTGTGGTTTATCTTCTTCAAGGTCAATTCCTACACCTGCAAAAATTGAGAAAGTTTGCAAGTAGTCATAAACTTCCCTTAATTCTTTTTTAGATAATGTAGCAGGTAAGTCAACAAATGCTCCACCTTCTCCAGATTCTGAACCTATGAAACCTTTATATTCAACGTGTGATTGAACTCCTTCAGGAAGAGTTTCAAGCATTTTAAATCCATTAGGTAAATAGAATTGTGAAATAACTTTATAAACTACGATAAATGAATCTGTTGTAGCTTTGTAAATTACTTCAAGTGGTTTTACATAGTTACCATAAACAATTTCATCTGTTGATTCAGGTTTTGCATATAAAACAACTGCTCTTCCTGATTCTTTAAGTAATTCTTCACGGTTCTTTTTAAGATCTTCAACAAGAACTTTTTCTGTAACCTCAGTTTCCATAAAACCACCAGGAATTGAATAAAAATCTGGTGTTTCAAAGAATGTTATATAGCCTGATTTATCAGCTTTCGCTTTTTTAATATATTCATTAAAAGTCATCATTCTCCTTCTATTTGTCTTTTACAACAATGTTAACGATTTTTCCAGGTACAAAGATTTCTTTGACGATTTCTTTACCTTCTAATCATTTTGTTACTTGTTCTTTTGCTTTTTCTAAGACTTCTTCTTTTTGTGCTGTTTTTGAAACTGTTAATTCAGCTCTAACTTTTCCATTAACTGTAATTCCATAAGTTACTTCATCCATTTCTAATGCAGAATTATCTATAGCAAAGTCATATAGGTTTTTTGAGTCAAAGTATTTGCTTGATAATTCTCAAGCAACGTGTGGAATGAATGGTTCAAGAATGTTTAATAAAACGTAGAACATTTCTGTGATTAATTCAGGTTTTGTGATTGAATCATATTCATTCATAATTTCCATAGTTCAAGAAACTAAAGTGTTAAATGAGAATGAATTATCATCACTTTCAAATGTGTTCTTTTGTTTTTGCATACCTTGGTAAAGTTTGAGTCTTGCAAT
This sequence comes from Mycoplasma sp. 21DD0573, assembly GCF_034863425.1. Lineage (NCBI taxonomy): Bacteria > Bacillati > Mycoplasmatota > Mollicutes > Mycoplasmatales > Mycoplasmataceae > Mycoplasma > Mycoplasma sp. 21DD0573. The sequence continues at coordinate 37,261 of NZ_JAYFEZ010000009.1, read as the reverse complement.
TTTTTCTTGAGCACTTAAGGTTGATTTGTCAATGTTTTTAAAGTTTGAATTTACATCAATTTCAGAACTTCTATCGTAAAGTCTATTGATGAATTTAAAACATCCAATAACACCTGAATCACTTCATTCAAGTTCTTTTTGAGGAGGAGCTGCAAATAAGATAAATAATCTAGTTGTATCAGCACCATAGGTGTTAATCATTTCTCCAGGTTCAACTGTATTACCTTTTGATTTAGACATCTTAGCACCATCTTTAAGCACCATACCTTGAGTTAATAAATTAGCAAATGGTTCTCTAAAGTTTACTAAACCTAAATCAGATAATGCTTTGGTGAAGAATCTTGCATAAAGTAAGTGTAAGATAGCGTGTTCGATTCCACCGATGTATAAGTCAACTGAATTTCAGTAATCTAAGTTTTCTTTCTTGAAAATAACTTCGTCACGTAAGTTTGATGGTGTAGTATATCTTAAGAAATATCAACTTGATTCAAAGAATGTGTCCAATGTATCGGTTTCTCTTGTTGCTTTTGAACCACAAAGATGACAAGTTGTATTCATTCATTCTTCATTAGTTAAAAGTGGATTACCTTGACCTGTGAACTTAACTTCTTCAGGTAATAAAACAGGTAATTGGTCAAGCGAAACAGGAACTGTTCCACATTTTTCACAGTGCACAAGAGGAATTGGCGTTCCTCAATATCTTTGTCTTGAGATACCTCAGTCACGTAAGTTGTATTTAACTTCTTTAGTTAATTTAGTTTCTTCAACTTGAACTAAATTATTGTCTAAAAAGTCTAAATGGTTAACTTCCATAAAAGTGGTGTGTGTTTGATTATTTGATGAAACAATTGTTGCATCTTTGTTTGGATTATTTGATGCAAAATCAGTAATGATAACTTGAACTAAGCTACCATCAAAAGGATTTTTAACAGTGTAAGGTGTTTTGATAAAAATTTTCTTTGAAAATTCTTTTTTAACAAAGTTTAAATTGATTTCTTCAAGTAAGTCTAAAGCTTCTTGATTAAAGTAGTTTGCTTCTTTTAAGGCGTCAACTAATTGATGTTTATTTGAGATAGCAACATAATCAATTTTTGAAATGTAATCTAAATTTGATTCATAGACATTAAGTGTGTTTTGAATGTTATCTGCAAATTCAAATGTTAATTTGTAATCTTCAGTTCTACCAATTCAATTTTTTTGCATCGTAAGAACTTGTTGAGGTCAGTGTGTTTCAAGAGATTTCAGGTCTTCAAGTAATTCATCAGCATACTCGGTAATTTTTAAGTAGTAAGTATCCATTTCTTTTTGAATAACTTGATTTCCACATCTTCAACATTTGTTATCTTCAACTTGTTCGTTAGCTAAAACTGTTTGGTCAAATTCACATCAGTTTAATGAGCTTTTCTTTTTGTAAATTAAACCTTTTTCTCAAAGTTTGATGAAAATGTATTGTTCTCATTTTGTGTATGAAGCATCACAAGTGATTGTTTCATAATCTCAAGCAAATGAAATTCCTAATCTTTTAATTTCATCATCCATTGATGCAATGTTTTGATATGTTCAGCTTTTTGGATGTGTTCCGTTTTTGATTGCTGCATTTTCAGCAGGTAAACCAAAAGCATCTCAACCAAATGGGTGAAGGACATTGAAACCTTTTCTTCTAAAGTATCTAGCTACAGCATCACCGATTGAGTAATTACGAACGTGTCCCATATGCAATTTTCCACTTGGGTAAGGGAACATACTTAAGACATATTTTTTAGGTAAACTAAAATCATCTTTTGGTTCAAAAGCATTAGTTTCTGCTCAGATCTTTCTTCACTTTGAATCAATTTCTTTAAAGTTAAATTTTGACATAAACACCTTTCTATGAATCACACTTATTCACTGTGAAATTATTTAGGATGTTATCTAAAAACTTAGTTTTAGATAAGGTAAAAACAAATATATAAATTATAAAATAATTTATTGCAATATTGCTCAAATTAAATGATAAATATAAAGCTACAGAACCTGCAAAGTAATTCGGGATACCAAAGAAGAAAATTTTGAATTTTTTATCATAGTTAGCAAGCAGTTCATTAAATGAAACAGCATCTAGTTGCTTGAATAATTTGAAATAAATTAAGTTAAATAAAAACGTATTCAAAAATGTTATTATTGCAATTGTTACTAATGAACTTATTCATAATATTACAAGGATTGAAAGTTCTTTTTTAAGCTTAGATTTTCATAATAATTTTCCAAATAAATAAGAACTGGAAACGAAGATACCTTGCATTAATAAAAGAATAAAGTTTCCTAGAAATGCAATGTCCAATGTAGTTGATTTAATTGTTATAAAAGGACTTATCAAAAAGTTTGAAATAAGCATTATTAATGAATATTGAATATCGATAATAAAAGCAGTTAAAAAAGCTGAAATTAAAAGGAAATTGAAAGATAAAAATGAATTAAATGGAATAAAACTTCCGATAATACTAAAAACAATAGAAACAGCCAACATCAAACCTGTGAAAGCTATTTTGAAAATAACATTCATATTTTTGTTATTTCAAACTAAAAATTGTTTTTTTAGCATTATTTTCCTCCTTTTTTACACTTTTTTCTTTTGCATGATATAAAAATATATTCATTAATAATATCATTATTTCATCTTATTAGTAAAAAAATCCAAAAAAGAACAAATTATGAACTAGAGACTGAATTCGTTCATTTTTAATATGACCATAAAAAACAAGCGTGTTGAATTTTAAACAATTAAAAAGTAATATATTCAGTTTATTTTTTAGATTGTTATGGTAAAATTAAGTATATTTTTACAATTAATATTTTGAAAAAATATTCAATTTAGTTAATAAAGAGGCAATATGGGTAAGATTACATTTTACAAAGATAACAAACCATATTATGACAAAGAAAATGGATTAGCTTATGTTGAAGTTATTAAAGACTTTTTAGTAACAAAAGCAAAAGAAGCTAATTGCAATGGTTTTATTGTAGGTATCAGTGGAGGGATTGATTCTTCACTTGTGTATGCAATAGCAAAACAGCTTCCTTTAAAAGTTAAGGGAGTTGTGATGTCAGTCAATGGAATGTTACAAAGTGATTTAGAACATATTAAAAAACTTGAAGAAAAGTTTGATGATAAATTTGAGTACATTGATTTAACTGATGCTTTTAACGCTTTAAGCAAGCAAGTTAATGTTAAAAATCAATTAGCAGTCGCTAACATTAAACCACGTTTAAGAATGACAACTTTATATGCTCTAGCTCAAGAAAATAATTTGCTTGTGTTAGGAACAGATAATAAAGATGAAACATTCATTGGTTACTTCACAAAGTATGGTGATGGAGGGGTTGATTTACTTCCGATTTGTCATCTTACAAAAGGTGAAGTTAAATTTTTAGCTTCACTTCAAAATGTACCAAGTGAAATTATTAACAAAGCGCCATCAGCAGGATTATGAGAAAATCAAACTGATGAAGATGAATTAGGTTTCTCATATGCTCAACTTGATTTTTATTTAGATCACTTAAATGACTATGATCAAATCAAATCAGTATTACCAGAAGAAGTTATTAAGAAAATTGAATATAAACATAAAATCTCACAACACAAAAGAGATTCCATTTACAAACCAAATGATATAGATTAGGAGAGATAAATTATGGCAGGACATTCACACGCAGCGAATATAGCGCATAGAAAAGGCGCACAAGATGCAGCAAGAGGAAAAATTTTTCAAAAATTATCTAAAGAAATCTTTGTTGCAGCAAGATTAGGAGCAGATCCTGATACTAACCCAGCTTTAAAATTAGCAATTGCTAAAGCTAAATCAAAAAATATGCCAAAAGATAACATTGAAAGAGCAATTGCTAAAGCAGCTGGAGATAAAAATGCAAACGCATTTATCGAAACTGTTTTTAACGCTACTGTAGGTGGAGGAGCGACATTTATCGTTGTTACATTATCAGACAACCTTAACAGAGTTAAATCAAATATTCAGTCATACTTTAACAAACAAAATGCTGCATTAGGTAAAACAGGTCAAATTCCATATCCATTCAGAAAATTAGGAATCATTGAAATTGCTAAAGAATTAGTTAATGAAGATGATTTAATGGAAGTTGCACTTGAAAATGGTTCAGAAGATGTTGAAACATATGATGAATCATTTGTATTAACTACATTACCTGAAAACTTCACAGATTTAAAAAATGCAATTGAAGATAAATTCGGTCAAATTGACTTCATCCAATGTGAAGTAACATATGTACCAGATATGTATGTAGAATATGATCAAGAAAAGAAAGACAAATTATTAGTATTTGCAGACAAATTAAAAGAGGATGATGACGTTCAAGATGTTTACCATAACATCGAAACTGAAGAATAATGCAAATAATTAGAGATTTTTTCGAAACCCTCAAATTAAGCACAGGTAATGAAGGGTTATCTTACTTCATTCTAATACTTGTCACATTACTTTGCTTATTAGCTATACCAACTATTCTTTCATTCATTTTCCCACTTATTAAATTAAGTAAGAATGGTTGAAAAAATCTGTCATTTTATTTATACTCATTTTCAACAGGTTTTTTCTTAGTATTAGCTACATTTGGTTTTTTAAGAGAATCGCTTGAATTAGCGAATCAAGGTGCAATGACAGACAATGTAAACGTCTATGGGTATAGCATTTTAGTCGTAGTTGTCGGTCTTGCTGTAGGTATCTTATTTTCATTCACGCTTAAGTATGCAATTACTTATCAAATTAATAAAAAACTTAAAAAATCAAATAATAGAAAGTTAAACGCATTTGTTCACGACCACGATCACGGTGATGAACACGAGCACGGTGATTTTGATTTCTCACACCCACATTCAGAACATTTTTACGAAGTTAAGAAATATAATAAAAATCAAAATATATTTTTAAGACAAAGTAAAAATTATAATAACTCAAAACACGTTCATTATCATCCTGATTACATCTTTTCAAATGATGAGTCAATTATTAAAGCTGAACAAGAAGCGATTAATTCAGCTTCAAATAAATTAAAAGTTATTGCTTTGTTACTACTTTTAACTCACAGAATTCCAGAAGGATTATTATTAGGATACAACTTAAATTTAGCAGCAAACGGTCACGAAAACTCACTTACTATGGCTTATTTTGCTTCTTTAGTTTTACACTTAATCCCTGAAGAAACAATCTTCTATTTCAGACTTAGAGAAGCAGGATACTCAAGAATTCAATCATTGTTATTATCATTTTTAGGGCTTTCATTATTTTTACCATTTATGCTAATTGGTTGCTATGCAGGTGCAGCAATTGAGAAAAACTGAATACTAAAAGGAATGATGATGTCAGCAATCGCAGGAATTTTCATTTTCACTACTTTAATTGAGTTTATTCCTGAGTTTTATCATTCACATATGTCGAAGAAAAAATGATATTTCATCCTTGCATTCTTATTTATTGGTGTAATCTTTGCTGCATTAATTCTTTCATTCCATACACACAATCACTCACATTAATTGTGAGTTTTTGTTTTATTTATCATATTCCTGTAGATATTTTGAGTGTAATAAAACATATTGATAACAATTTCTGCAAAACTTATATAATTTAAATATTAAATATTTAAATTTTTACAAAACAAACAAAAAGGATTTGAATGAAAACAAAATACAAAATAAGCTTACTTTCATGTTTATGTCTAGTTTTTGTAATTCTGTTTATTTTGCTAACTGCAATTTTAGTAAAAAATAACGAAACAACTGCATTAACTTGAGAAATTGGTTTAGTTACTGTTGCAATGATTTTAGTTTTTGCATCACTAGCAATTACACTAGTTTGAATTACAAAGATTTTTGCAAGGTCAAGAAACATTGTTAAAAACTCTTTTGATTCATTTACTGAAGATATTATGTCAAGTAATAACATTGGATTTGTTATTTACAATGCTGAACATAAAATCATTTGAGCAAGTAACTTTATCAAAAACAAGTTTCACAAAGATTTTATTGATATTCACATTAAGACATTCTTTACAACAATTTCTGATAACAAAGAATTTTTAGAGCTTGATATGAATCAAACTAAAATTGAGTTTGAAAATAATAAAAACATTTATGAAGCTCAATTCTGACCATTATCAAACATCATAATTATTCGTGATATTACAACTGAAACTTTATTTAAAAATGAAGTTCATGATCAAAAAACTGTTATTGGTGAAATTGAAATTGATAACTACCAAATGTATCAATCAATCTTATCTGAAGAGCAACTTTACTTAGTTAATAAAACAATTATTGATACATTCAATGAATATTCAAAAGAATACAACTTAATTTATAGACAATATACAAATGGTAAGTTCATTGTTATTACAGACCAGGTTTCACTTTACAATATGTCTAAAGATAAGTTTTCTTTATTTACAAATATTCAAAAGAATGTTCCGGACACATCAATTGGTAAACTTTCGCTTAGTGTTGGGTTTGCTAGAGGATGAAGCTCGCTTAAAGAAAAATTAGAGCAAGCTAAAAAAGCTTTAGTTCAAGCTCAAAACCGTGGAGGAGACCAGGTTGCGATTTTTAGTGATACCGAGACTGCGATTTATTATGGTTCAAGTATCGAAATTGTGTCTAACAATAATATGACTAAAATTAAGAAAATTTCAGATGAGTTCCTTAAAAAACTTGATAGTGACCAAATTACAAAAGTTATTGTTTATGGACACAAATCAGCTGATATGGACTCATTAGGTTCATCATATGGAATTGCATATTTAGCTCATCAAAGAGGAAAGAAAGCTTACATATGTGCTGAATCATTCGATATGACTACAACATATTTTAGAAATGAACTTAGTTACAAAAACAATGTTTATGAAGATACAGATTTAAACTTAGAAAAAATTATCATAAGCGCAAATAAAGCATCAAAATTAACAGACTTAAACACATTAGTTGTGTTTGTAGATAATTCAGATCCAGGTCGTACAGATAATAAGGATGCTATTTTAAATGCAGACAGGGAAAATATTTTTGTATTTGACCACCACAGAGTTGGAAAGCAAATTGATTATTGTCCTGTTACAAACATTTATGTTGAAACAACAGCTTCTTCAGCTTCAGAAATTGTTACTGAAATTTTTATGCTCACAGATAGGGAATGAAAATTCTCACCATTATGTGCTCAATTACTTTTAGGTGGTATTTTAGTTGATACAGTACAATTTACAAAATCAGTCTCAGCTAGAACATTCCAAGCAAGTGCTTGGTTGCAATCAAAAGGCGCAAATGTAGTTGAAGGAAGCGAAATTCTTAAAATTGATGAAACAACAAAAGAACAAATTAATACTATTTTAGAAAATGCACAAGAAGTTAAAAAAGGTTACTACTTAGCATATTCTCCAATCGAAGTTGAAGCTGACGTTATTTCAATGGCTGCTAATGAACTTCTTAAAACTAAAGGTAGAGTTGCTTCCTTCGTTATCGCAAGACTTAAGGGGACAAACTTATACAAGCTTAGTGCTAGAGGTATAAATACAAACGTTCAGATTATTACTGAGCAAGTTGGTGGAGGTGGACACTTTGGAACAGCTGCTGCTATTTCAAATGAGGAATTAGAAACATTTGTTAACAATGTGCACCATGCAATAACAACAACAGAAAGAGAGTTAAAAGATGAAAGTTATATTAATTAAAGATTGCAAAGATGGAAAAGCTAACACAGTTATCGAAGTATCGAATGGTTATGGTTCAAACTACTTAGTTAAAAATGGTTTTGGAGTTCCATACAATGAACAAACTGCAAGACAATTACAAAGAAGATTAGATGATTTATCAGCTGATGAACATGAAAAAAGAACAGGTGCTTTAAGACTTAAAGAGAAATTAGAAGAGTTAAGATTAGAATTTACTTTAGAAGCTAATATTGATGGAAATTCTAATTTAAATGTACACGGTTCAGTATCTACAAAAGATGTTGATAAAAAATTAACTTCATTAGGGTATAAGTTACCAAAACATTCAATCCAAAAAGTGCATTTAGTTTCAGAAGGATTGCACGATGTTGAAATTGTTTTATATAAAGATATAAAAGCAACTTTAAGAGTGGAAATTAAAATTAAAAATGTCAAGAAATAATAGAAACAATCAAAACTCTTTATACAAGTGAGTTGAAACAATAATTCGTCCTTTAGCAAATACTTTGTACAAAGATGAAAAAATAGAAAGACAAGTTTTAAGTACGATAATTAATGATACTGAAAAACAATCTCTTGGTTTAGACTACCTTGTTCCTGAAGCATTTTTCAACCTTGAATACTCTACATTATTTAGATTTTTAAAAACTAGAAAAGCAAGTGAGTCTAATCAAAATTACATTTTTGATTACAACACACTTTTAAACGAAATACCTAAATTCAAAGCTCAAAACCCAAGTCTTGAATGAGCTCCTTTATCAATTGAAACATTAAACAAAGTTGTTTCAACACTTTCTTCAGATGAAAACTTTTTACCAAATGTTGAAAAGTTAATTGAACTTCACAAAAGAAGACAAGCAGAAGCTTTCTTTAGTAATTATTTATCTGTATTAGGGCAAAATCCTAAAATCACTTGAGAAGACATTGTTACCGATGTTGAAAACTTCATTATTAGCAGTAATAATTTATCAATCAAAAATAGTGAATTTATTTCACTTGAAAGCGCACTTGAGAAATACTTTAGTCGCCTTAAGAATGATGAAAATGAAGAAAAAGCTCTTCTTACAGAATTTAATGCAATTGATAAATATGTTAAAGGATTTAAACCTGGTCAGCTAATTATTTTAGCTGCTCGTCCAGGGGTTGGAAAAACCGCGCTTGCATTAAATATTGCAAGAAACATTATTGAAAAAGGAATGAAAGATGGTAAACCGAAAAATGTAGCTTTTATTTCTCTTGAGATGCCTACATCAGAGCTTACAACTAGATATTTAGCAACTTCTACACTAATAGATATGTACAAATTGCAAAATATTAAGCTCTTAAAAAACAATTATGAAGATTTAATGAAAATTCATCACGTTGTTTCAAGTATGCAAAGAACACCTGATGAAAATCAAATTTGATTTGATGATGATCCCAAATCAAAAATTAATGAAATCATTTTCAAAATTAAACATTTAATTAAAAACACAAATAAAGTGGACTTAATTGTAATTGACTATTTACAATTGATTTCAGGAGGAAATCAAGCAACAGGAAATAGACAAAACGAAGTTGCAATGATTTCACGTTCACTAAAAACCCTTGCTCTAGAGCTTAAAATTCCAATTATTGCTCTATCACAGTTATCTAGAAGTGTTGAAAATCGTGAAGACAAGCGTCCACAATTAAGTGACCTTAGAGAATCCGGATCAATTGAGCAAGATGCTGACATTGTTATTTTCTTAAGTAGAAAGAAACTTAAAAAATCAGCACACAGTAATGATGACGAAGTTAAAACATTTGAATCAATCCCTGTGACGTTATCAGTTGCTAAAAACCGTAATGGTGAACCTGGTCAAGCAACTTTAATTTATACAGGTAAATATGTACAATTTTTAGACGATATGACAAATGAAAGAGGTGGATTTTAATGGACTCCAGTTATTATAGGAACCACAAAAATAATTCTTTAGAGGTGTACTATGGATAGTAAAACAGTAATTACAATTGTTTTATGCATAGTTATGCTTATATTATTTATTTTAAGTAGTATCTTTAGTGGAAGTGAAACTGCTTACTCGACAGTTTCACCTGCTAAAGTTTATGAATTAGTTGAAAACGAACATAGATTTGGAAAGTTAATTGACAAGCAAGTTAAGAAATACAATCAAATTCTAAGTACCATTTTAATTGGTAACAACTTAGTTAACGTAGCTTCATCAGCTACAATGTCTTATGTTTTATCAAAATATCTTTCTGATAATGACTCACTTGTTGTTATTATCTCAACAGTGGTAGTTACTCCAATCCTAGTATTATTTGGTGAAATAACACCTAAATTAATTGCTAAAAATAATCCAATTAGATACTTAAAAGTTTTCTGTTTATTCAATGAACTAATGTTCTGAATTTTCTTCCCGATCACTTTCTTTATTAGCAAACTTAGCAAAAATGTTTATGTTACAAACTCAGAAAGTGACATTAAATCAATGCTAGCACTCGCTAACGAAGAAGGGGTGCTGCAAACCGGAGAAAGTATTTTAGCTCAAAATGCTTTAGATTTAGATTCAACAAAAGTTGCACAACACTACATTAGATTAAAAGATGTAACTTACATTTCTTATAAAGCTAGCGTAGCAGAAGCGATTGAAATATTCAAGGATACAAACTATTCAAGATTACCAATTGAAAAAGATGGGCAACTTATTGGAATAGTTTTATTAAAAGACATATTCTCACTTAAAAAAGGTAAAGTGATTAATTATATGAAACAAGTTCCAAGCATTTCAGCTAACTCAATTCTTTCAAGTGCTCTTGAAAAAATGAGAGCAGCAAGAGCTCAAATGGCTTTTGTTGTTGAAAACAACAACTCTACAGATGTTTTAGGTATCATTACAATTGAAGATATCATTGAAGAAATCATCGGAGAAATCTATGATGAATACGATGATGATGAGCAAATTTATGAAATTTCACTTGAAAGAGCTAAAGCTCATTCAAACGTTAAAATGTCTGATTTAATTAAGCAACTTGAGATTGATGAAGAACTTATAAGCGATGATGAAAAAGCTATGGACTTGAAAACTTATTTATTAACTAAGACAAATTCAACTAAACTACTTAAATCAACAAAATTCACTATCGAAGATGAAATTAGTTTCAAGGTTATTGAATTAGTTAAAAATAAAAAATATTCAGCAATCATTGAAGTTAACAAATTATAAAAAGTAGCAGTAATGCTATTTTTTATTTATCCCTTACTCACATATATAAAAATATTTTAATTTTTAAAAATAAATCAATATTATGGTTTATAATAAAAAAATGAAAATGCAGAAAAACAGAATTATTAATATCACCATTATTCGTTGATTTCATATTAACGTTTAATTTGGTGTATTCTGTTAACAAAAACATAACAGATTACATTAAAACTGAAATCTGTTATGTAATAAATACTATAGAGGAGCTTTTAATAAAAGTAAATATTCTAGCAGGCATGCAAAAATGAATATTGAAAGGATATAAAAGCCGAAATATTGAGGTTGGCAAACTTCTATATTGGTAGAAAAGCATAAAAGATTTCTACTCTTTGGTTTAACCATTGGTGCTATAGATTTACATCCTTTTAATAACATTAATTTATTTTAAATTTTGTATTAAAGTTTTGTAGATTTATAGTTCTACAAAACTTTTTATTTAATTATTTGGAGTTATTATGAAAGCAAAACAATACAAAAAATATGAAGATGTACCTAAAAAATATCGTTGAGATTTAGAAGACATTTTACAAGGTAAAAAATTAGATGACTGAATCGATGAGTATGTAGCACTATACAAAGAAAGAATTAAAAATAAAGATTCAAAATATGACTCAATTGAAGCGTATTTAGAAGATTTAAAAGTTAGTGAGCAATTAACACTTATTAGTAACAAGGTTTCTAATTATTTAAGTAACAAACAAAATGTTAATTTAATTGATCCTGAAATTATCAAAAAATCACAAGATGTGGAATTTTTAGATAATCAACTTGAAACTGAATTTGGTTCTGAAATTAATAGATTTTACGCAAACTTAGACAAAATGAAAGTTTGAAAAGATGATCCAAGATTAGTAGATTACAAAATGGAAATTGAAGAAACAATTGAACAACATAAACATAAATTAAGTGATGATGTTGAAGAATACATTTTGCAAACATCATATGGAGAACCTGATCCACACAACATTTTCTCAATTATTACTAATTCAGAATTAGATTATGGATATGTTGATTTATCAGACAAAAAGAAAATTAAATTAAATAAAACAAATAGAAATCAATTACTTAAATCAGATAAAAAAGAAGTTAGAAAGCAAGCTTTTGAAAAGTTCTGAGACGCTTACTACAAACACAAAGATTCGTTAGCAGAAACTTTATTCCAACACTTTAAGAGCTTAACCGTAGCTGCAAAAGTTAGAAAATACCCATCAGCAGTTATGATGTTGACTAATTCAGATAAAGTTACTGATGAAATCTTACAAACATTATTTGATCAAGTTGCTTCAAACATTAAAGTATTAGCTAAATATTCAGAAGCATACAAAAAATTCTATAAAGCTAAATATAAGTCAAAAATGGAAAAATGAGATACATTAAGAGAACTTGTAAATGTTAAAACCTCATACACAGTTGAAGAAGCGGTTGATTTAGTTAATGAAGCTGTAAAACCGTTTGGTGAAGAATACGCAAACGAAGCTAACAAAGCATTAACAGAAAATTGAGTTGATTTTATGAGTGTCCAAAACAAACGTTCAGGAGCTTACAGTATCGGTGGAACTTATGGAATTGATAAGAAGTACATTTTAATGAACTTTGATGGTCAATTAGATTCAGTAGAAACTTTAGCTCACGAATTAGGTCACTCAATGCATTCATATTTTGCAACTAAATATCAGCCATTACCACTTAGCTCATATCCAATTTTCTTGGCTGAAATTGCATCAATTTTCAACGAGTCAATGTTATATGACTACTTACTTAAAACATCTAAAAACGACCTATTTAAATTTGAAATCTTATCAAAAATTATTCAAGGGTTTATTGGTACAGTAGTAAGACAAGTTGAATGAGCTTCATACGAATACAACTTGTACAAAGGTATAGAAGAAGGAAGTATTGCAGGAAGCTATGAAGCAATTTCAAAACTTTACCACGAAAATTCACTTAAATTCAAATATAAATCTAAGAAGGGTAAAAAAGCTAAATATATAGCTAAAGAAAACTTGGGCTCAATTTATGTGCCTCACTATTACTATGGTTTTTATGTATATAAATATGCAGTTGGACAATTAACAGCAAATTACTTCTTTGCTCAATATAAAGAAAAAGGTAAAGAAGCATTAGATAACTACATTGACAATTTCTTAAAAGCTGGTGGAAGTGATTATCCACTTGAAATTCTTAAAAAAGTTGGAGTTGATTTACTTGATAAAAACTTCTATAAGCAAAGTTTTGATTACTTATCAGATTTAGTAAATCAATGAATTAAATTAGGAAACAAAATTTTCAAATTAGATAAAAAATAAGGAGGTATCCGTGAAAAAATACAAAAAATTATTATTAGGTGCTATATCCGGTTTGTCCATAATATCACCATTAGTAATTGCTTCGTGTTCGAATACAAGTGATAAACGAGAAAAACCACCTTTGAGCAGAGAAGAGAGAGCAAATTATCAAAGATTATCTGTCCAAGAAACAAATCTTGCTAATGAAGCTTGAGCAAAATATCAAGAGTATTATGCTAAAAAAGAAGCTCTTTATGAACAATTACACGATACTGAAACTGAATATAGAGCTGCTAAAAATGAAAATACAAATTCATTTAGAAAATTGGTTTCATTACAATCAGAAAAACAATTTTATAACTTGGTGTCTAGCTCAAACAATTTAGCTGCGTTAATTTTAGCAGTTGATAGTTTACCTAAAAACAATGATGTTAACTTAGAAGTTTTAGATATATTAGGTAGCTACTTAAACAAATCTTATAAAGTTATTTTAGAAGAAGGTTCAGAACCTAAATCAGAACAATATAACGCAACACTTTCAAATATTGAAAAATTAAAGCAAGAGTTAGAAAACCAAATTATTAATCTTGATATTAATAAAAAATCTTTTGCAGAAAAAACTGCTGAATATGAGAAGTTAGAAGATAAAGATTCAGAAGAGGCACAAAAATTCAAATCAGCAATTAGTCAGCTAGAACAAAATATTCAAAATTTAAACGAGCAAATTAGAGATATTAAATCTAAACAAGAAATTGCGAAACGTACATTAGATAAATTAACACAGTTAATTAATGAAGATGTCTTAATGGGTTCAAGTTTCACAGAACAAAGACAACAAAAGCTAAACGAATTAACAGAACAAGTAAAATCTGCAGAAGCTGAATACAATAAAACCACTGAAAAATTTAATGCTGCTGATAATGCCTACAAAGCGAAACTTGTCGAAATCGAAAATCAATTCAATTCTCAATATGCAGAAGAAATGAAAGTTGAATTGGAAAAATTCAATCTTCATAATAAATTAGCTAGAAATTATCAAGCTCAATTAATTGAAGATGATTTAGCTTCATATGGCCAAGATTATGTTGATGAAAATGCTGGTCAAAATAACTTTTTAACTAGTGAACAAGTTAAAAACATTCTTTATCCTAATATTGCATTCAATAAATCTAAAGTTAGTGATAGATTCGCTCAAAAACAAATTTATCAAGAAGTATATAACTCAGTTTATTCATCAAGCACATATCCGTGAGATGTAAGTGCTGGATATGGTTCTCCAGTTGAACCATTACTTTGAACAACTTATTCATCTCTTATTTCTTTAGAAAGTTCAGGTAAGGCAAAATTTATTAACAATGAAAAATCAGCACTTTCTGAAACTGGAATTACAAACAAGAAAACAGAGCTTATCTTACAACCTACATTACAAAGATTTAAATTAGATTTAGCTGATGCAATCATTCTATATGTTCAAAAAGAAGAAAACGGAACTAAATTAGTTGACCCAAATGGTAAGCCAATTTTAGAAGCTATTGTTTTTGATCAAGATGACGCTGGATTAGTTCCTGCGCCAACTGAACACGATGATGTGCTTAATGTAGATTACTACACAACAAGTATTGTTAAAAGAACTTCATCTAATCCACGTTCTATTAACTCAGCTAACTTCTTCGAAAAAGTTGGTTTAGCTCACAGAATGGAATTTAGAATTAGAAATGGTGTATTTTGAGTTGATTCAAACGGTAATAAAACACAATATCCTGTTGTTGCAGATGACTTTTACATTTCAATTCTAAGAACAAAAATGAATGACACACTATTTAGAAGGCAAAATGGTGGAAGCAAAACAGCAGATGATGATATTAGATCGATGTTATCTGAACCAAATAAACTTTTTGATGATAGACAACAATATACAAACTCTTATTTATTCGATTTATTTAATGTAAGCTTAGACAAAATATTAGACCGTTCAAATTCAGTTGTTAACAAAGATGGACACTCATATTTCGGGCTTGAACGTCTTAACGAAAACGCAACTGCATCATTTGTAAATATTTTAGATATGATTACTAAATCATATGAATTTGCTGCAGCTCCATCTGAATTTATTAAAGATAAAAACAGAAGAAATGATCAGGACATAACTCCACAAACTAAAGAAGATCAAGGTAATGAAGTCAAAATTAACAAAATTAGACAATCAGTTCAATCGATTGATGGGCTTGCAAAAGATTCAGGTATCTACTGATATGGATTTTCACAGGATAAAACTTTATTTGCCGGAAAATACTATGGTTCTAAATTTAATTCAGACACATTAACTCAATCAACATTTAAAAATATGCATTATTGAGATTCAGAGTTTGTTAATAACCCAACAACAATTAATCAGTTCTCTTCAAGATTTCAAAACTATTTAGTTGATGCTGCGATTTTTGATGATTCATCATATAACCAATATTTATTTGGTCAAAAAGCATCATATCCATTTACAGCCTTAACTCAAAAAAGAAGAGATGCAGTATTGCAAGATCCAAATGACTATGGACTTAACTCAGTTAAGTTATCAAATAAAGGTTCATTAACAAAAAACTTTATTTGATCACTTTTACCAAAAGAAGGTTCATCAACAACTTACTTTAATCATGCTTATTCATATGTAATGTGAAATATGTCAACTGCCGAAGCAATTTCTCAATCTTCTAAAAATGCAATTAAATCAGTATCTGTAGGTACAGGGGCTGAATTTAAAACAATTTTATCAGCGGCAATTGACTGAAACACAATCGGTATGATGCAAAGAAAACCACAACCTGCAGTTGGGTGAGTAAGTTATCTTGCACCTGATAATGATATTAATTCAAACGCTTTAGATAACTCAACTGCAAACAGTTTAAGAAGCAATAGTGATATTGTTAACGCGTTTTTCGTAGTTGATTCACAAACAGGACAAAGAGTTGATTTCGGTGCAATTGGAAACTTAATTAATCCAAGCGATACTCAAAACATTAATACAACAGCTGACGATTCAGTTAAGAGTGTTGTTTATGAGCAACTTAAAGCAAGAATGAAAGACTTACTCGATAGAGTTTATGCTCAAAACCCTACTCTCATAGGTAAAACAGTAGATATTAGTATCTTTTATAGATTCTTCAACTATCCAACTTTAGCCGTTAATGCACTTGATTTACTTATTAAAGCTTGAAATGGTTTAGATCCTAGATTAAACATTAAATTAATCAAACCAATAGATAAAGACGAATGAAGAGGATTCTGAACTACAACACCATCTCCGGTAGACTTAATTGGATGAGGATACGACTACAACGGAATTGGTTCAGGTATTACAGGAGTCGCACAAAGAGCTCATATAACTACTGCAATGCTTGCAATTTTAGCTGACCCTGAATATGCACAAAAAATGCAAGCTTTATATCCACAACTTTATAAAGCGGCACAAAGACTTGGAGAATTTATCAAAATTGATGGAAATAAATTATCAATTACACCAGAGCAAGTTACATTCAATTTAACAAACAGTCAAGTTCAACATCTTTCAAATATTATGGGTATGTACAAATGAGATGGTGAAAAATTAATTAGAATGGATGAATCTGACAACTTAAGTTCATATACATCTTGAGATAACTTAAATGCAAACTTCTGATTAGATTACACACAAAATCCAGATCCAGTTACTGGTGAAATGGTTTCAAAATTAGATTTAGTTCACTTAGCACAAGAAATTGGAAACTTTGTTGGAGCAGTACCAAGTGCATTCTCATATATGAGTACATCAATACTTGCTAAAACACTTAAAAACCCTAACTATTTAGTTCCTGAATTCGAAACAGAAATTCCATATTGAGTAGATATTAGAACAGTTAACGGAAAATAATTGAAAGGAGATAAATGCTTAAATACTTATTTAAACGTATAGGTTTTGCTATCGTTACTTTGTTTATCATTATAATGGTAGTTTACCTTATGGTTGCTCAGTTTTCAGATAACCCATTTGCTAAAAAAGCACTTGAGCAAGCTGGTGAAAATAATTCTTCAGCAGTTAATGCAGGTGAGATGAAAAGGTTATTTGAAAACTCAGTTAAGTACCATTTAATACCTGATAATTTGATTTATGAGAATGTTAAAACAGAATGATTTAATATGAAACTAAATCCAGTTATCAGATTTGGTTACTGAGTTGGAGATTTATTTAGCAACCCATCAAACCCATTTGGATATCCATTCAATAATTCACTTTTAGAAAATGCAGACGTTAAAACAATTCCTGAATATTTCTTTAAGTACCTTAAATACTCTATTATTATCACATTACCTGCTTTCTTAATTTCTTCTCTTATCGGAATTACTTTAGGAATAGTTTCAGGATACAAACGTGGAACAGTTGCTGATGCATCAATTAACTTCTTTGCACTTGTCTTTATAGCGCTTCCATCGTTTGTTATCGCGCCTATTATTATTTCAATCTTGTTCTCAATGAACTTTCCACCAAATTTCATTAACTTTAATAACCCTGCTGAAGTTGAAGCATATGGTGTAGGGAAAATGATATTAAGTTGACTTCCACCGATCTTAGTTATCGTGCTTGGATCACTATCAGGGTACATTACTTACACAAGAAACCAAGTTATTACAGTTCTTACATCAAACTACATTTTAATTGCTAAATCTAAAGGTTTAAGCAAAAGAGAAATTTTCTTTAAATATGTTTTAAGAAATATTTCAATCCCACTTGCTGCAATTTTAATTCCATCTTACATTCCTCTTTTAAGTGGTGGAATTGTTATTGAAACTTACTGAGGGGTACCTGGTACATCACAAGTTATTACACAAGCATTCCCTAATGGTGAAATTAACATCATTATGTTCTCAACAGTGTTCTTCACATCGCTTAGTTTATTTACAACAATACTTGTAGATATATCATTTGCTTTCTTAGATCCTAGAATTAAATACTCTGCATCTAACCCATATAGTGTTACAAGATTTATAAGAAACTACTTCTTAAGAAATAAACAATTTAAAGAAAATGAAAAAATAAAACAATCATAGAAAGGAGCGAATATGAACGCAAGAGAATTCGAAAAGAAATATAAATTATCTTTAGATAGCATTCGTCCAGCAATTTCACAATTTGCTCCTAAAGATGATAGTACGCTTAATTCAATCGCTGGTAAGCCTAAAAAACTTTTAGTTGAAATAATTAAGCGTTTCTTTACAAACTGAGTTGCAGTTGCTGCATTATTTGTATTTATAACTATCTTAGTAATTTCAATTTTTGTAACTGAAACTGCAAAGTATTCAGCTACAAAACCACTTTATAATTCGGTTGGAATTTGAACAATTGACCCACAAACAATGCAAGTTGGTAAATACATTGATTCATCAACAAGTAACATCATAGGGCTACCACCAATGAGCAGTCCTTGATATCCTGCTCAAGGTCACATTGATAACTATGAGACATTAATTAATACTTGAGCAAGTAGAGATTATTATGGTGGAGTTTTATGAAGAGACTTTATTTACTTTGGTGAAAATAATCCTGCTAATGCAATTAAAATTGTTGATATCTCAGATTCAACAAACAAAGTTTTAGTTAATGCTTACGTGTTTAACAAAGTTCAAAATATCGGTATTGCTTTAGAAAAATCACAAATTGACCCATCAGTTTCAGCTGAAAAAGCTAGAGAATACATTCAGGCTATCTTAAATCACAATCCACAATTTTCATTATCTACTTACTTAGGGACAAACCAAGCTGGAGTTGATATATGAACACAGTCTTGAGTTGGAACTTGAGAAGCAATTAAATTAGCTTTAATAGTTGCTACAATTCAAACAATTATCGGGGTTGCAATTGGTGCTTATTTAGGTTTCCATGTTGGAACTTGAATTGATACAACAATAATGAGACTTATTGATATTTTTATGGCACCACCAACAATGATTTGATTATTAATCTTTGCTGCTACATTCGGTACATCAAACTTAACTTTAGGAATAGCACTTGTATTTATCGGTTGAGTTAGATCGGTTGGAAGTACAAGAATGTTCATAATTACTGTTAAAGATCAAGAATACATTACAGCTTCACAATCAATCGGTGCGTCAAAAGCTAGATTAATTTACAAACACGCATTACCTGCAATCATTGGAAAAATTTCAACAAGCTTCGTTGCATCTATTCCATCAATTATTATGCAAATTTCATCACTTGCATTCTTAGGATTCTTCAAATCAGATAGTGCTAACTTAGGAACGATTTTATCTAACGCAGCATCACAAGCAGGAGATAACGCATTTATCTTAATCTTACCTGCATCAATCTTATTATTAATTTCAGTTTCACTTCACTTTGTCGCATTAGGAGTTCACGATGCTCTTGATCCAAAAGTTATTAAAACAAGATAGGAGGTAAATTTATGGAAAACAAAGATTTATTATTAGATGTTAAAAACCTTAAAGTCTCATTTAAATTAAGAAGAAATAAATTTATCACTATCGTACGTGGTGTCGATTTAAAAATCAAAAAAGGTGAAATCATAGGTATTGTAGGCGAATCTGGTTCAGGAAAATCAGTTACATCTAAATCATTACTCAACATAAATGAGAATTCATTTATTACAGCTGATAAAATGGAAATTGATGGAATTAACTTACTCAGTAGCGAAAAAGATAAATTCTGAGAGACAATTAGAGGACATAAAATCGGTTACATTCCTCAAGACCCACTTACATCACTTAACCCAACTAGAAAAATTGGTAAACAATTATTAGATGCACTTAACAAAAATCCTGAATGAAAAAAATCAACATACTTAGAAAAAAGAGAATACTTAATTTCGCTACTTAAGCGTTTTGGAATTCGTCAAGCTGAAGCTGTTTTTGATATGTATCCACACACACTTAGTGGTGGTATGAAACAACGTGTTGTTATTACAATGGTTGTTGCACTTAAACCAAGTTTAATTATTGCTGATGAACCTACAACAGCACTTGACCCTACAGTTCAAGCTTCCGTGTTATCATTATTTGAAAATATTAGACAAGAATTCAATATTACAATTATCTTAATCTCACACAACATTTCAGTTGTTGCTAAATTCTGCGACTACATTTATGTAATGTACGCAGGAAAAATAGTTGAGAAAGGAACGAAAAAGGATGTTTTCACAGAACCAAAACACCCTTACACGTGAGCTTTAATTTCAGCTATTCCTGAAAATAGAGAAGACAGATTATATTCAATCAGTGGAACACCACCTGATATGAATAACTTACCTTTAGGAGATGCATTTGCACCGAGAAACCAATATGCATTAGAAATTGATTTTCTTAAAGAACCTCCTTTATTTGAAGTTTCACCAACACATTGAGCAGCTACTTGATTATTACATCCAGATGCTCCAAAAGTTGAATTATCAAAAGAATTACAAGCTAGATTAGAAAGTTTTAAGAAGGTGTTTAATGAGTAAAAAAACAATATTAGAAATTATTAATCTTAAAAAATACTTTGTTAACAAAAACAATGTTAACAAAGCTGTTGATGATGTTTCTTTTGATTTAAAAGAAGGTGAAATAGTAGGTCTCATAGGTGAATCAGGTTCAGGTAAGACAACGATCGGACGTTCATTATTACGTTTATATAATGACTACAACGGTTTTGTTAGATTAGATGGAAAAATCATTTCAGGAAAAAGAATTTCTAAAAAACGTAAGAAATTTATGCACAAAAACATCCAAATGATTTTCCAAGACCCAATGGCATCGCTTAATGGACAAAATACAATTTTCAGTATTTTAAAAGAACCATTAATTGTTAATGGAATAATTAAAAATAAAATTAAAAACATTAAAAAAGATTGAAAAGATGTCACAAATAACTTCAGATACACATTTTTAGAACAAGAATTATTGTTAAGACTCGAAAACCTAAAAATAATTAACAAACTTCACATCCCATTAATTAAAAAATGAGAAAAGTTATCTGAAAACATTCAATTTGATATTGAAAACAATATTGATGATCAATTTAACTCATATTTTGCATATTTAGAAGAGAGAACAAAAATTAACTCTCAAGTTATTAACAACCTTTATAAAAATAATGAGAAGTTAATTCAATTATTTGAGCAAAAACAATCTGACTTTAGACATAGAAAAATCGACTTAGATGAAATTGATCTTGAGGAAGCTAAACTTAAATACAAAAAAGTTAAACAACTTGCAAGTTTTAGCCCAGAGTACTTTGGATTAAAAGATTTATACAATGACCAAAAAGCCTACTACAAAGAGCAAAAAGTGAATTTCAAGGATACTGTGTCAATTTCAAAAACATCAATTAAAAACTTTTTAGCAGAAGTTAAAAACGAATACACAATGCACAAAAATGATGCAAGAAGCACAACATTTTTAGACTTATATTTTCACGAATACAAACTTTATTTAATTAACTATAGCTTATATAGGCAGTTAAAACAAAATTATCGTTTGCTTAAATTTTTATCATTTGAAGATTTAGTTGAGCTCTCAGATGAATTTAGAGCTTACTCACAGGATTTTTATACAAAATTAAATGTGGATACAAGATTTAAAACATCAATCAAAGAACTTCAAAACATAGTTTCAAAAGAATACAATTTTGATCTTTCAAAATTCATTCAAAGATCACAGCATTTAGGTTCTAAGTTACGTCAAAACTATAAAGAAGCTAAAAAAACGAAAAATAAAACATTCTTTAGAATGTTTGTAGAATTCTTTAAGGATCCTCAAGATGTAAGTGATCAAATCAAAGTTGCAAAAGAAGAACTTAAACAAAAGCAAGAAGTCTTTAATTCCGAACTTGCCAAATACTTACAAGAATACTCAAATAGAATTTATGACATTAGAGCAGAAATTGATGAAGCATTAAAATTCCAACAAGAGTTAAGAAGTAAAGACAATGTGATTTTCGAAAACTTCAAGAAAAATCACACTAACTTTATCAAGTTTTACAAAGAAAACTTAATTGAACCACTACTCAAAGAGCCTAAAGTATCTAGAAATAATGCTTTAATTAAACAAAGACAAATTGATTTAAATATCTATAAAACAAATGTTTCAGATAGATTAAATGGAATTGAATCGTTCAAAATTGAAACAAAATATTTAAATGCAAACTTAAGTGATATTAGATTGCTTATGGGAATTTCAAGTTTAGATATGTGACTTCAAAACAGATGATGTGCTAATTTTGTTAAATTATTAATTGCTCCATATCGTTTCTTAAGAGTAGGTAACTTATATGTAAGAAATATAATTTACAAGTCTTTAGAAGATGTTGGGTTACTAAAACAATTTGCTTACCGTTATCCACACGAGTTTAGTGGTGGTCAAAGACAAAGAATAGTTATAGCAAGAGCATTAATTACAGAACCTAAAGTAATTGTTGCTGATGAACCGATTGCTTCACTTGATATTTCTATCCAAGCTCAAGTTGTGAACCTTTTAAAAGATTTATGTAAACAAAAAAATATTGCTATGATTTTTATAGCACACGATTTATCAATGATTGAATATGTCGCTGACAGAGTTCAGATCATGCATTTAGGTAAAATTGTTGAATCAGGGCAAACTGAAGAAATCTATGCAAAACCAATTCACCCTTACACACTTAATTTATTCAAAGCAATACCTAAAATTTCAAATGCTAATGAAAAATTCCAAGATGTTAAGTTTGAATTATCATATTTAGATGAACAACAATTCCCTAATATTCCAACAATTCATACAGTTGAGAAAAATAAACATTATATTTATGCAACTGATGAACAAGCTAAAAAATGAAAAGAAGGTAAATACAATTAATGAAAAAGTTAATATATAGAAGTTTAAATAAATTAAAATTTGAATTTGTAACACTTAGATTTTATTTAATATCACTAGCTTTTCTAGTTATATATTTTGTGATAGTTGCTGCATATTTAGGAAAAAATAATGCATTATTAGCTGAGGAAAAATACCATTACAACATACTCATAAACGGTTTTTCAATTCCAGCTTATGTTACTTGTTTAGTGGCTTTATTATGTATTATTTTCAAACTTGGTTTTTTAGAAAAAAGTATTGAAAAATTCAAGATGTCTTGAACTAATCTACAAGATGCTAAAGAACAAAGAAGACTCAAGTCTATGTCTAATGAAGAAAAGAGAGCTTATCTCCACACAAAGGAAAAAACTAAAAAAAGACAAATAGACAAACCTGCACCATCTAAGTTTCCGTTTGTATTTAACTTTTCAATTTATTTACTTTTATCAATTATCTTCACAATTATTATTTATGCCTAATAATCCTTGCACATAGCTTTAAACCTATGTGCATTTTTATACCCTTTTACTAAATGAATATTTTCAAAAAGTTAAATTTCCGATATTAAAGGAGTGTACTTATTATAAGTATGTAAAATGTTAATTATCTTTTTAATTGATTTTTACAAAAGATGAAAAAGATAAGAAATTCTTATCGTTATTTCAATCCTGAATTATAAAATACCTTAAGTAAGAAATTTTGTTTTTGCAATTCTTATTATTTATCACTTTCTGATTTAATAGTAAATTTAACAAACTGATTATTCAGTTTGTTTTATTTTTAGATGATTAAAAATTGATATAATAAATAATATGCCTTAGTGGTGGAATGGCAGACACCGTGGACTCAAAATCCACTGGAGAAATCCGTGCAGGTTCGAATCCTGTCTAAGGCACCAACTTACTGCACTTTGTGCTATTTTTTTATACCTTTTTAGTACTCGTACAGTAATAAAGAGCTAATAGAATATTTGAATATCTTTGTATAATAATTTTAATATTTGAATTTAAAGGAATGATATGAAGCTATATTATGGAACTGATTTAGAATACATTAAGTCAATAATTAAATCTGAGGAAAAAGCTGTTCTTGAAAGAGATGTTTTTATTTTTGACAACAACTCATATTTAAGCTCGTTTGATACATTAAATGAAATTTTGTTAAGCAATGGTTTATTTTCTTCTAAAAAACTAATCATCCTCGAGAATATTAGTTTTAGCAAACCTGCAAAATCTAAAGATAATTCTAAAAATGAGTATTTATTAAATTTATTAAAATCAGTTGATTCAAATATTAGTGTTTATTTAATTTACAAAACAGAAATAATAAATAAAAGAGTTATAAGCGACGATGCATTAAGACTATGCGAAAAACCTAAAAAAATAGATGCATTATTGCCGACACAGCTTGCAGACTATGTTATAAGTGAATTTGCGAGAAATAATATTGTTATAGATAAAACAACTGCATTGGTATTTTTACAAAAATTACCTAATGACTGAAAAATTATTAATAATGAAATTAATAAGTTGTGCTTATTAAACAAAACGATTACAGAAGATATAATTGAACAAACCATTGCACCTTACCCATCAGATGATCCTTTTCAATTTTCTAATGCTATTTCAAGAGATGATTTTCAAGCTATGTATAAGATCTTTGAGCAAAAGAAAAACGAAAACACACCTGTTATATTATTGTTTGCAAACTTTGTTTCAACGTTTACATTAGTAAATAGA
Organism: Mycoplasma sp. 21DD0573; assembly: GCF_034863425.1. Taxonomy (NCBI): domain Bacteria; kingdom Bacillati; phylum Mycoplasmatota; class Mollicutes; order Mycoplasmatales; family Mycoplasmataceae; genus Mycoplasma; species Mycoplasma sp. 21DD0573. The sequence goes on along the minus strand of NZ_JAYFEZ010000009.1, from coordinate 12,394 downwards.
ATTTACTGATATCAAAGTTTAGGACTTAATATCTCTGAAATTTCACAAGCTTTAAATATGAATGAAAAAAGAGTTTTTGTTCATGTGATGATTTTAAAAAGATTTGGTTTTGATAGAGTGCAAAAAATAATTGAACAATTAGCTAAAACAGATAAATTATTAAAAACTTCAGGAGTTGATTCATATGATATTTTCGAAATGTTTATGATCCAAAATTTCGCCAAAAATAAATAAAACATTTATTTACTTGGATTCTCAAATTGTTAAATCACAAAATATTGAAGTTATTCAAAATTACTATGAGCAATTGCTAAAAGTGATTACTTCAAACATTGATGAAAAATTTGTTATTGTTCTACCTGATTTATATTCTCTATATAACTTTGATTTATTATCATCAAAAACAAATACAGAGCAAATTTTCTTACAGAAAATAGATAATTTGAAAAGTTTTGTTTCTAATTTAAAGAAATTAAATGTTGAAATTCAAGGAATTATTAAGTTTGATAATATAACTTCGTTTGCAGAATTATTGAGCAGACATAATGGTTTCGATGTTCAAAAAAAATTGAATAATGAAACATCACCAGATGAGACAAAGTATGTTGATTTATTGAACACACAAATGATGGATTTAGAATCTCTTGCAAATTCAGATAATCAGTTACATAAAGATTTTGAAAAAATTTACAAGTGACTTGAAATTGAATATGAAATTTCTAGTGTTGTCATTTCAGGTTTATTTGATTTTCTTAATGATAAGCAAAATAATATTCATAAACCTCATATTCAATTAATCAAAAAAGCAATTGACAATTTAGCTGTAACCGTAACTCAGATTACTTTATATGAAAAGTACTACGAAAAAGCTTTAAAAGTATGTAAACTATTCAACAATTATGATGTGTTTACTAAGTTGGATACACATAAAGTAAGAAACATTGGAGACTATGACAAAGTTGTTTTTGCTAAAAATAATTTAAACTTCATATTCGATCCTAATTCATTCATCAATAAGTTTAATGATGTTTTAATTTACAAAACAGAATCATTATCAAACATTTTAAATTTATTGTTAATATCACCTAAATTATTTGGATATCAAATTCCATTTAAGTCATTCAATAACAATGAAAATAATTTAAATTCAATTATTAATTGAGAAGATAGATTTTTTGATTTATTCAACTCTTCAATTTTCAAAAGATACAAGATTCTAAAATACAATCCAAAACTTAAAAAGATTTCTGTCTCTACATTTAAGACTAAAAAGTTAATTTGAAAAAAAATTATGTGCAACAATGTTACACATAATGTAATTATTAATAAAACAAATGGTTATGTAAGAATTAAATTCTTGTTCAAAAAATTTAATAAGAAGAAATTAGAACCTTGAGGGTTTTATATTTATTAAATTAATCTTTTTTAATATTCAAGAATATACTAAGGTATGCTCTTTTTATTCTGCTTGCTGTGTATCTTTTCGATACACATGAATCAATAAATGAGTAATAATCATCATTTAAATTAACTTGTTTTTTAAATAAATTTTCCATACCCTCATCAATCATTTTAATTGAAGCTAATTGTTGAGGTGTTTTTTTATTTACTATTTTCTTAAACTTTTTATAAGTACTTGCAATATCGTTTTTGGGCTTATAAACTAGTCTCATAGGTGTGAACATAGAAACATCTTGATTGTTTTTAATCATACTTCTAATTTTTGAAGCGCTTGCAAAATTAGACATAGTTTCATCTGAATGAAATGGAATTGTTCTTTGGATTGAAATTGCTTTAATATCTAAATTTGAATTAACAATTTCTTTAACATACTCTATTCCTAAAATATCATTAGGTAAAGTTATGCTTACTCCTATTAAATCAGATAAAGCTTGGGAAGCTGCTCTAGGAAATCCTGTTCCATTTTGCTTTAAATAGAACTTAATTTTCTTATTGTATTCATCAATATTATCTTTTATAGTTGTTGCGATTTTATAAAACAAATCAATATCATTTGTTTCAGAACCGAAAACTAAGTATTTTATTTTATGTTTAGCAAGCTGTTTTACAGCATTTGATGCAAAAATATGAGCTGCTTGAATTGATTTTTCATCATTAAACTTAATAACTTTATCAACTCCATATTTTTTTGCTATTTTAGCTCTTTGTCTGAATGATGCAATAGGGAATTCTCCACGTTGAGTGTATTTGTTTGTCATTCCAACAACAATATAAGCATTAGGAATATTTTCTTTAATTCAATTTATTTGATAAATATGACCGTTGTGAAATGGGTTGTATTCAGCCACAATTCCTACAATGTTCTTTTTTCTTGCAATAAAACTTTTCATGAATAAAATTATTATAATATAAATATATGAGTTTTTAGAATGCTAATAAATATAACTACTTATATATGATTTGAAAAATACTTGGTTACTAAATATGTTTAGTAACCTGAAAGGAACATATTATGTTAAGCATTATTAAAGAACTCAAACCAAAATTAGCTAAATTCAACATAGCAATTTTAGTCATTTCTATATTTGTGCTTATTTCAGGTTTTTCATACTTTGTATTTTTAACGGCACTTACAAATTACAAAAAATCAACTACTTAATCAAATGTTGTAATTTCACTTTTAGATTTGAGTGCACTTATGTCTCAATGATGATTAGTAACATTGATACTTATATTTGGAATTCTTAATGTAATTTGCATAGTATTTATGTTAGATATTAGAAAATCTATTTTTGCATTAATTGCAAATAAAAAATTAGATTCAAAATATGCATCACTATTTAGAAAACATATGATTTTACAAATTATAGGTTTCTTATGTGCAGTAATCCTTCCAATCGTTACATCAGTGCTATTGAAAAAAGAATTAATCACACTTGATCAAGTGGTTAAAAAATTAGATTCTTCAACAGAAGTTTCACTTATCAAATAATTAAAAGTAGCTTTGCTACTTATTTTTTTACATTATAAAATATCACTAAAAAATCTAAAAATGGACTATTATTTTTTACCTTTTATACTATAATATAAAAGCTTTTAGACTAGTCAAAATATTAAAAAGGAGGTAACAATGGCCATTGTTCCAAAACGTAAAACGTCAAAACAACGTAAACACAAAAGAAACAGTCATTCAGCATTAGAATTACCTAACCTTGTAAATTGCAAGCAATGTTCAAACAAAATTGAACAACATGTTGTATGTAAATTCTGTGGATTTTATAAAGGTAAAAAAGTACAAGGGTACAAAGCTTTATTAGATCGTAACAACTAATAATTTAATTAAATTTATAAACTAGAACAGGTAACTGTTCTTTTTTTGTTCCTTTTTGAGAGTTTTTACTAAATAAGTGGAGGACAAAAAATGAAATTATATTCAATCGGAGAAATAGTTTATAAAAACAAATCAAACATTATTTTAGAATCAAAAGGAGATGGATACATAGTAACTGTTGCTGACGACAAAAGATGAGAAGTTGGGCAAAAGACAAAACTCTATTTATTTGAATACAGAACAGATTATATGACACACACTTATGGGTTCAAAGAATTTAAGGAAAGGTTATTATTTATAGACCTTATTGGTATAGAAAAAGTAGGGGCTAAAATTGCAATGAGCATTCTTGAAAAAGGATGAGAATATGTAGCTCACTTAATTGTTGATCACAAAGTTGAATAATTAGCATCAATTCCATTTGTTACTGAAAGAATGGCTAACTTAATTTGTTTTGAATTAGGTAACAAATGAGCAAAAATATTAACAAATGGAGATGCTAAAAAAGCTGAAAAATTACAACTGAAAGATGAGTTATATAAATCATTATTAGTTTTAGGATTTACCAAAGGTCAAATTGAAAGTGCAGTTAAAAATGTTAAATTAAATCAATCACTTGAAGATATGGTAGAAGAAAGCATTAAATTTATAGCGACTCAAAAAGATGAAGACAATAGATTTAAGACCGCATAGTTTTGAAAAATTCATTGGTCAAGATAAATTAAAACAAACACTTTTAGCAATGATACAGAGTTCTAAAGTTCAAAATAAGCCTTTAGATCACATTTTATTTTATGGAATGCCTGGTATGGGTAAAACAACTTTAGCAACTATCATAGCTAACCAAAAAGGTACCAAAATTCACTTTGTACAAGGCACAAACATTGAAAAGAAAGCTGATTTAATTAGTGTTTTATCAGTTGTAAATGAAAATGATATTGTGTTTATTGATGAAATTCACAGCATTAATAAAAATGTTGTTGAATTTCTTTATTCTGCAATGGAAGATTTTGTTTTTGACTTAATCATAGGTGTAGATGGAAATTCTAGACCGATCAGAATGAAGTTAAAACCATTCACATTAATTGGAGCAACTACAAAATTAAATGAAATTTCACAACCTCTTAAAGATAGGTTTGGTTACATTGGAAGATTAGTTAATTACACATTAAAAGATATTTGCAAAATCTTAAAAATCACTTGTTCAAAGTTAAATTTAAATTTAGATGACGAACTAATTAAGTACATTGCTTCCTATTCAAGAAATACACCTAGGTTAGCAAATCACTTAATTTATAGAGTTTTAGACTTTGCACTTTCTTCAGAAAAAGGTGAAATTACAAAGCAAATTATTAAGAAAACCTTTAAATATCTTGACCTATATGAATATGGTTTAACAAAGGATCATATTGAATATCTTCAAATTTTAAAAGATGGATTTGAAGAAAAATCAGTTTCATTAGACACTATTGTCGGTTTAACCTTACATAACAAATACGATATAGTCAATGAAATAGAACCAATCTTATTGCTCTTAAAATTAGTGCAAAAAACTTCTAGAGGAAGAAAAATAACGTCTTTAGGAATAGATTATTTACTAAGACAAAACTTGTCAATTTAGTTTTAATTTCTTTTTATCTTATAGATAAAAAATAAAGCATATTTTTGGTAGAATTAATACTAATTATGAAATTAAGAAGCAGAATATCAGGATTTTTTAAGTTAAGCAATTGAAAGAGAATTGTGATAAGCACTATCACAATTATTTCAACAATCTTAGCTATTGTTTTTGGTAGTTTATTTTACATTGGTAAAAATGTAAATAAATCTATTGAGTATGGTGGAGGAATTGAAGTTTTAGTCCAAGTTCAAAAAGATAAAAAGAACGCAGACAATCAACTTACAAATCTTGTTAACACATCGTTATATAACAGACTTAATAGTACCGGTTTAAATGGAATTACAGTTAGTTCTGAAGGTGATGGAAAAATAAGAATCACTAAATCAGGTCAATTAACGGATTCAGAGAGAATTCTTTTCCAAAATGAAATTGTTGATAAACCATTATTGACAATTACTGATGGACAGTTAAGACCATTATTCTATGAAGGTTCATTTAAAGTTGGTGAGCCTATTGGAGTGGATGGTTCTCCTACAGATATACCTGCTTCAAAATGAATTCCACCATTTTTACAAGATTCTGCAACATCACAAGCAAATACATCAAATGGTAAAAACTCAGTTAGTCTAAAACTTAGACCAGATAGTCAAGTTGAATGAACAAAAGCAACTGAATATGTTTCAAGCCAACAAGACAAACGTGTTTTAATGTGATTAAATATTGAAAAATTATTATCAATTGCACAAAATGAGTTCCCTGAAGATTGAGATCAATCAGGACATAATTTATGAAACTTTATTCACGTTACAAACCAAGCTTACTCAATTGATAATTCAACCGGTTACCCTAGAAGAGTTGAAAATGCTTTAAAAGAGTTTGAATTTAATGCAACTGCTTATATGATTTCAAACGCTTCAGTTAATGAACCATTAAATGGTGAAAGCGTACAAATATCAGGTAATTTCACAGCTCAAGAAGCACAACACTTAGCTAACCAAATTAACTTTGGTTTAAGTGATTATGAGTTAGAAGTATTATCAAATGTTTACGTGCAACCCGATTTAAACAATTCATCATTTAACTATGCAATGATTGCTGGAATTGTTATCTTCAGTTTAATTTCAATATTTATGTTAGTTAACTATGGATTACTTGGTGCGTTATCAACAATCTCAATTGCTCTTTATATTTTCTTAACACTACTAATCTTCACAGTATTAAGAGGAGAATATTCACCGGCTACATTAGCTGCCTTGATTATTGGAATTGGTATTAGTGTCGATGCAAACGTTATTACTTTTGAAAGACTAAAACAACAAGTTTACACAGGAGACTCGCTCAAGAAGTCCTTCAGGAATGCTAATAAGCTAAGTATGTCATCAATTATCGATGCAAACGTTACAACTTTAATTGTCGGATTTATCCTATTCTACTTTGGTACAAAAGATGTGAAAGGATTCAGCATTACACTTGTATTATCTGTTTTATGTACATTGTTAATTATGTTGGTCTTTTCAAGATTTTTAGCGTCAATGTTAGTTGGAACAGGTATGTTCAATGACAAGCTTTATATGTTAGGTATTAGAAAAAGATACATTAACCATAAAACTAAGCTTGGTGCAATGATTGAAAACTTTGATTACTTGAAACAATCAAAATGATTTGCACTTGGTTCTGTGGTATTTGTTCTTATTGGATTGATTGTGTTCATTTCACTTTCAGCATCTGAACACAATATTTGAGGAGGATTTAATAAATCACTTGAATTTGCTGGAGGAACAAATATAACTGTTCAACCATCGATTGGTTCTGCTATCACATTAGAAGATGCTGAATCTATTAAAAAAGTAATCGCAGATAATGCTGCAAAATACAATATTGAAAATGTTGACCAAATAGTTTCTTTCTCAAAAGCAAGTGCTTCAGGAAATGAATATGTTGTAATGATTAAAACAAGTCAATCATTATCAGCAGATGTTGTCGAAAAAATTAGAGCTGATATTTTAAGCAATAATGCAAACGTTGAAATTATCAGTTACACAATTTCAACAAGTGAAGCTAACAAATTAGTATTAAATGCAGTTTTAGCTACTGTAATCAGCTTTGTAGGAATTATTGTTTACTTATTATTCAGAATGTCCTGAACTTACTCAATTGCAGCAATTATTGGTTTAGTTCACGACTTCTTAATGGTTATTGCTTTCATTGTAATTACAAGATTACAAGTTTCAACAATCATAGTTGCAGCTATGTTATCAATTTTAGGTTTAAGTATCAATGATACTGTTGTTACATTTGATAAGATACGTGAAACAATTAAAACTAAATTCAATGGAAAAATTCTTAAAAAAGATGATATCAAGTCAATTGTTAACCACTCAATTGCACAAACATTCAAGAGAAGTTTATATACATCTGGAACAACAATTCTAGCTATTTTAGTTCTATTATGCTTTAACAATGCTACAAATATGTCATTTAACATTGTTATGTTATTTGGAATTTCAATTGGAGTTTACTCATCAATCTTCATTTGTTCTTGAGTATGAGCAATGTTAGAAGGTCACAAACAAAGAAAAATTCAAAAGAGAATTGATACAGGTTACTGAAATGTTAACAATCCAGATGAGCAAACATTCGCTGGAGTAAATGATTATCTTTAAAATTTCAAACTCACAAACGTGAGTTTGTTTTTTTAACAAAAACAAATGCATTTGCATAACTTAATTATATTTTTAGAATATAATTACATTAATTTGAATTAATTACCATAAAGGAGGAAAATATGGCTAAATTTATAGATGAAGTTTATGTATCAATTCAAGCTGGACGTGGTGGAAATGGTATGGTTTCATTCCGTAGAGAGGCACACGTTGATAAAGGTGGTCCAGACGGTGGAGATGGAGGAAGAGGAGGAAATGTTTACTTTGTAGGTGACTTAGGTAAAAATACTCTTTTAACTTTCTACCAAAACAAACGTATTGTTGCAAAAGATGGAGTTAAAGGTGGTCCTAAAAACCTTTATGGAGCCAATGCAGAAGACACATACGTTAAGGTGCCTGTTGGAACATTGGTTTATGATGGTAAACGTTTAGTTGCTGATATTATTGAACCACATAAGCCATATTTAATAGCTTCTGGTGGTAAAGGTGGTAGAGGTAACACTAAATTCAAAACGGCTAAAAATACAGCTCCAAGAATTTCTGAAAATGGATTACCTGGGGAAAAATTTGAAGCACACATTGTGTTAAAAATTCTTTCAGATGTTGGTGTTGTAGGTAAGCCATCGGCAGGAAAGTCAACATTCTTAAATGCTGTTTCAAATGCAAAAGCTAAAGTTGCTGAATACGAATTCACAACTCTTGTGCCACAATTAGGAATGGTTAAATATTTTGACGATTCATTTACAGTTGCCGACTTACCTGGATTAATCAAAGGTGCTGCATTAGGTAAAGGTTTAGGAATTCAATTCTTAAAACACATTGAACGTTGCAGAGTTATAGCTCACATTATTGACTTTGGTTCAGAAGAAAAAAATCCTATTGAAGATTATGAAGTTATTAACAATGAACTTAAGTCATACAATTTAAAATTAGAGCAAAAGCCACAATTAGTAATTGCTAACAAAGAAGATTTACCAGCTTTCAAAACACACTTAAAAGAATTCAAAGCTAAATATCCGGATGTTGAAGTTGTTTCAATTTCTGCAATCAAACGTGAAAACTTAGAAGAAGTTAAAGCTAAATTATGAGACTTAATTATCAATAACAAAGCTCAACCAATTGAAGAAAAAGAAGAAGAGGAAAAAGTTATTGAGTATGAACCTGATTTTGTCGTTACAAATCCATATCACGGATACTACGAAGTTTCAGGTAAAAAAGTTGAAGAATTATACAACCGTATTCCAATCAACACATTTGACAACCTTGTTAGATTTAACAATATCTTAAAGAAAATGGGTGTTTGAGAAGAGTTAATTAGAAAAGGTGTTAAATATGGTGACACTGTTTCTATTTACGGTTTCCAATTTGAATGAACAGATGAAGAGTAATCAATAATTTAATTATTGATTTCTTTTTATTTTCTTTAAATAAAATAAAATAAAATAAATAAAAGAGGTAAATATGAAAGATTTTTTAATAATCGGAAACTGAAAAATGAATAAAACTTATACTCAAACATTGAGTTATTTAGATGATTTAGTTTTATCGTTCAAAGAATTAAACATTCCTAAAAGCATTAAAGTCGGAATTGCAGCGCCTTATCCAAGTTTACCTGCATTCACAAGCGCTATAAGTAAATTTGTACTACCAGTTGCTCAAAATATGTCTATTCATCAATTCGGTGCATTCACAGGTGAAGTTAGTGCTCTTATGCTAAATGATTTAAACGTTAGATACGTTATTTTGGGACACAACGAAAGAAGATTACATCACTTTGAAACTAACGAAAGAGTTAATGTTAAGGCTAAAATTGCTATTGAACACGGGATTACACCTTTAATTTGTGTTGGTGAAAGTTTAGAAGATTATAAAAACAATAAAACTAAAGAAATTATTAAGCAACAAGTTTTAGAAACAACTAAAGGTCTTGATTTAGATAAATTCATCATTGCTTATGAGCCGATTTGAGCTACAGGAACAGGTCATTCAGCCACTCCTGAATTTGCTAATGAAATTTGTGGCTTCATTTCGCAATTGCTAGATAACAAAGTTATTGTTCAATATGGAGGAAGTGTTACAAGTCAAAATATTGAACAATTATGCGCACAACCAAATATCAATGGATTTTTAGTTGGTAAGGCATCATTGCAATTAGATAACTTTATCGAAGTAATTAAGCATTCTTTAAAAACTAGGTAAAAATGAATAAGAAAATAGAAATATACATTGACTTCGAAGCAATAGATAGAAGACACGCTCTTATTTATGATGAATTAAAGACATCGAAGTTTCATTCAATTCCATTTGCATACACAATTGGGAAATATCCAAATAATGATAAAAACCAAGAAATGCAAATAAAAACAAATGTTATTAACTTTAGAAATTACGACAAAAAAGAATACTTCAAAAAATTCAGAATTAAATTGTTAGCTGATATAGCTAAATTAAATGGAATGAAGGTCAAAGATTTAACTGTTAATAATATTAATGAGAAGTTTGTGTTTTATGGCTGAAATCCCGTTTTAGAAAATACAATCATAAAAACAGTTTTAGGCAACCAAACAATTTGTCATAATGCAAATATTTTTAAGGATAAATTTACATCTAAACAAGAAATTTCATTAAAGTGAATGTCTAAAGGTTATGAAGATAAAAGCTACTTTAAAAATACAATAGAAATTCTTAAGAAAAAATCAATTCGCAAGATTACTGATGAGTCAGATCCTGGCTTAATTGCCTCTTTAGTTGGTTTCGCTCTTTTTGAAGCACAATATAAGAAAAAGAATAAGAATTTTCTTAATAATGCAGAAATCACAACAATATTAAATGAATTAAGAATTTATAATTCAGATGATATTCAGCGAATTGATTTTATTTACAAAAATTCAAAAACTCTTAATCATAGGATAAAAGCTAAAAATGTAATAACAACTGAATTAAAATCATTTGATAAAAAAAGAATGCAGACACTCAATAAAATTAATTTATTTAGACAAATTGATAACATTGTAATACTTGATAAAATTTCTAAATCAATTGCAAATGAGGACTTGTTAGAAATTCTTAAGAAAAACTTAAGATGACTTGAGAAAGCAATTGAATTAGTTAATGAAGCAGAATTTAATGGAGAAAACATTAAAAAATATTTAGAACGTCTATCAGATGATTATGAAAATCTTTCTAAAAAAACACAGAATCTAAGAGATAAAATTAAAAACATTTAAGCCATACACACAGTGCTAAAAGTCTAAAAATCAATCACATTAAAATCATTATCAAAAATGATTTTTTTTATTATAATAAAAAAGCAATATACACAATATTGCCAAATTAATGTGGGAGATATAAGAAATATCGTTTGACCACCATATCGAAAGGATACAGAGTTTATGGCAAAAAAAGAAATTCAACGTATTGCTAAGTTGCAATTCCCTGCTGGTAAAGCTAAACCAGGTCCAGCTCTTGCTGGAGTTGGTGTTAACATGCCAGAATTTACAAAAGCTTTTAACGATGCTACAAGAGATAGAGGGGACGAACCAGTTCCAGTACAAATTACAGTTTACAAAGACAAATCATTCGAATTCAAATTATTCACAGCTCCTGCTTCATACAAAATTAAGCAAGCTGCAAAAATTCAATCAGGTGCTTCAAACGCTAAAACAACAATCGTTGCTACAATCTCAAAAGACCAATTAAGAGAAATCGCTGAATACAAATTACCTGACTTAAACACAGATGATGTTTACGCTGCTATGGCTACAATTGCTGGTACAGCTAAACAAATGGGTGTTTTAGTTGAAGGATACGACGACATTTTTAAAGCTAAAAAAGAAGCTGCTGCTGCAGCTAAAGCAGAAGCAAAAGCTGAAGCTAGAGAAGCTGAATTAAACAAAGAAGCTGAAGAACTTGTTGCAACAAAAGGTGAAAGAATCGAAGTTAACGTTATTTCACACGAACACAACGAAGAAGAAGGAGCAGAATAATTATGGCTAAAAGAGTTTCTAAAAATTTAAAAGCTGCTAGAGCTGCATTTGACAGAACAGTTGCTTACGATTTAGCTGAAGCTATTGAGCTTGCTAAAAAAACTTCTTACGCAAAATTTGATGCTTCAATCGATTTAGCTTTCAACTTAAACTTAGATGTTCGTAAAGCAGACCAACAATTACGTGGGGCTGTATTACTTCCAAACGGAACAGGTAAATCAATCAGAGTTTTAGTAGCTACAAACAATGTTGAAAAACAAAAAGCTGCACAAGAAGCTGGTGCAGATATTGTTGTTGATGCACAAGCATTAGAACAAAGAATTAAAGAAGATCAATTTGATTTCGATGTTATGGTAGCTGACCCAGCTATGATGCCTTTATTAGGAAAATATGGTAAAAAATTAGGGCCTAAAGGTCTTATGCCAAACCCTAAAACAGGTACAGTTACTCCAACACCTGAAAAAGCTGTTGAAGAACTTAAAAAAGGTAAAGCTAACTACCGTACAGACAAAGCTGGTATTGTACACTCATTAATCGGAAAAGCAAGTATGTCAACTGAAGCATTAGTAGAAAATGCACAAACATTAATCTCATTAATTAAAAGATTAAAACCTGCAGCTGTTAAAGGGACATATATGTTAAACTTAACAGTTTCAGCGTCAATGGGACCAAGTGTTAAAATTAAAATTGAAAAATAGTTAATTTATAAGTCATAGGGCAACCTATGATTTTTTTATTCCTATGTGCAAGGGAAATAAAAAATGAATGAAACTTTTTTAATAAACTAGGACAAGTTTTATAGACAATTTATAAAAAACTCAAAGCATCTCAA
>NZ_JAYFEZ010000008.1:0-42090 GCF_034863425.1 Mycoplasma sp. 21DD0573 | reverse complement strand
AAAACGATTTGTCTCAAAAATATAAAAAATAATGGAGCAACAAGCAAAATATAGCTTGTTTATAAAAAAATGTTACAAATTAAAGAGATTTTTAAAATCAACACAAAATAATTTGAAAAATCTACTGCGTTTTATACCATAAAAAAATTACCTAAACTTATGTAAATATACGATAAATATATATGAGAAAGAAGAATTAAAAATTTGGACATATAAGTTAACATAAGCTCTATTTAACTTGATATCAATGTAGTAATAAGGTTGTTCGAACAAATAATGTCAATATCAATTGATGAACCAACATTTAAATCTGTTGTTTTCATAACTGAGTGTTTCTTTTTATAACTACTATTTAAAAAATGATTTTTTGAGTGCATTTTTTGAGTTTTAATTTGATAATCAAGTTGTTTTGGACTATGTGAGTTATCAACTACACTATTTTCCATGTCTATTAGAATTTTTTGTAAATTTACCCTTTTGTTAGCAATACCATCATCAAAAATATATTGAGAGTTAATTTCTGAGTGGAAGAAATTCAGAGTCTTTAACTTTAATTTATTTCAAATGAATGATTCGAAATGAGAATATGATTTAAAATCCATACAAAAAACTTCTGAAGAAACTTCTAGAAAAATTCCTAAAAATTCATGAAGTATAACATTTTTAATTTCTGCTGGATCAATAGATACCTTACCAAAGACTCAACTAATTTTTCTAGACAAAACATCTATTGACTTACTGTGCTGTATACTGAAAGCAGAAATGATTTTTGAAACTGAATAATACTTGTCATTTTCGAGTTTCAAAAATTCAGAGAGAAACTTATCGTTCAAATGATATTTTCTTATCATTTAGTTAATGCATCGAACACAATAATACCTGTTGCTACTGATACATTTAAAGATTGCACATTCCCCCTTTGTGGAATATAGATTGTTTGATCAGTGACTGAAAGCACGCTTTTTGATACTCCATCGCCTTCGTTACCTACAACTAAAATTGTAGGTCTGTCGTATTCCACTGTTGTGTATGGGAGAGCTTTTTCATCTAATACAGTCGAATAAACTCAATAACCTCTTTTTTTGAGTTGAGTTAAGGTTGCATTAAGACTATTAACTCTGTAAAAATTCATATTTACAAATCCACCTGATGAAACCTTTAATACAGTTGAATTAATTACAGCTGCATTATCTTTAGGGAAAATAATATGTTTAATTCCCCCGGCATTTGCTGTTCTTATAATTGCACCAAAGTTATGTGGATCTTGAATTTTATCCAACACAAGAATTGGCGAATTATCCTTATGCAATCTTTCTAAATCGTCAAGTCCCTTGTAATTAACAGATTTTAAGATTGCTTTAAAACCTTGATGGTTTTCTTTTGTTTCTTCATCTAAAGTTTTCTTATTAGTGATAACAATTTTTATACCCCTTAAAGTGTTATCGTCTTTAAAGTACTTTAAACTTCCTTCATCAGTTATGTGTATTTCAGAAATATCTAATTTATTATTGACACAGTCAATAACAGAATTTTTCCCATACACAATTAATTCTCCCACTTTTTTAGTGGTCATATCATATTTTTTTTGTTTTTCGTGTAATTTTTTCATATTTACCCTATATTAAATTATTTTCAATCAATTCGTTTCTTAATTTGTCGGCATTTTGATAATCTTTTTGAGCTAAAAACTCTTGTCATTTTTGATAAATTGGAACATATTTTTTGTAATCGAATTTATTAAATTCAAAACCTAACTTATTAAAAATATATACTAATGTAGCTATGTCCAAGGTGTTTTTGTCTTTATTAATATTTTTAATTAGATCATTAATAAGTTTATTAAAGTCAGAAAACCTCTGTTCAAAAATATATGTGAATGCTTCTTTAGCTAATTCATTGTTAATTTGTGAATCGTTTTGTTTGTTTAATAGTGCATTTAAGAAGTAAATTTTGCTAATTTTCTTGAAAATCACTTCAACATTATTAATTAAATTCTCATCAATATTAATCAAACCTGTAAATGAGTTTAATAATAAAATCATTTTAAAATAGTCAGCTGAATAATTTTTAAGAAAGTCAGAAGCTAAAATTACGTTTTGTAATGACTTTGACATCTTAATTCCATTTAAATTAATTTGACCTGTTCTTAATCATTTATTCGAAAGCTGTTTTTGATTTAAAGCATAGAATTGAATATTTTCATTTTCATGGTGTGGGAATGTTAAGTCCATCCCTCCTCCGTGAATATCTAAACCAGAATCCCCAAAATGTTTTTCAATTAAGGCAACACATTCTGTGTGTCATCCTGGTCTACCTTCACCAAAAGAAACATTGTATTTAACACCCTCAGTTGTGTTTTTTCATAAAGCAAAATCAGCAGGTGATTTTTTATTTGAAGAAAGTTCACTATCTTCAAATTTCATGTTTTCAATTTTTTGATTTGAAACAATACCATAGTCATTTTGGTTTTTTATGACATCAAATCAAACATTACCTTCATTATCTAAATATGCATTATTCGATTTAATTAATCTTTTAATGAAGTTATCAATTAAATCAATATTTTTAGTTACGTATTCAATGTCAGTTATAGTGTCAACACTGAATTGTTTAAGTAAATCTAAATATAAATTGCCATACTTTTCCGATACTTGAGTTTCTGAAACACATTGCTCTTGGGCTTTTTTGATAATTTTGTCATCAATATCAGTAATATTATGAACAAATTTATATTCAATTCCTAGTTGTTTTGCAGCTTTTAAAATTAAGTCCATAGTTACAATCGGTCTCATATTTCCTATATGAACATCATTGTAAACTGTGGGTCCACATACATATATTTTTAACATATTGTTATTATAATAAAAAATAATATTTAATTACCATTTTATATAAGCAAAATTAACTTTTATAACTATGTATAAGGTACATAAAACTAGTTGTTTCCTAGCTATATAAAAAATATTTTTTAATATAATAGATATATAAAATATATCTATAAATAAGGAGGATTATGACGCTAAAAGAACAGTTAAAACAAAACATCATTGACGCAGTTATGAAGTTGCAAAATGAAGATTTTGTTAATAAGGATCTTAATGTGAAAGATTTAGTTTTTAATATCACTCAACCTAATGTTCCTGACAATATTAACATCGATCAAGTTGTTTATGACTTTAGTACAAATATTGCATTTATTTTAAAAAATCATTGTGCTGTTAAAAATCCAATTGAAGTAGCAAATAAATTGGTTACTAAAATGTCAAATTCAAATATCTACCAAAAAATAGACATTGCTGTACCTGGATTTATCAATATTGTTTTAAGTAATCAATTATTTTTATCAACAGTACAAAACATTAACTTAAATCCAACAAAATATGGAGCTGACTTTATTAATAAAGAACATGTTAATGTTGAATTTGTTTCAGCTAATCCAACAGGATTTTTACACGTTGGTCATGCTAGAGGTGCTGCTTATGGAGATTCTTTAATTAGAATTTTAAGACATGCTGGTTACGATGTTGAAGCAGAATATTATGTAAATGATGCAGGTAATCAAATTAATGTACTTACAAATTCAGTTTATGTAAGATATCAAAACTTATTTGGTATTGATGCACAATTACCTGAAGATTGCTACAGAGGTCAAGATGTAGTTTGATGTGCCACAAAAATTAAAGAAAAATATGGTGATTATTTCTTAAATGCTGATGAAGTTAAATTAAGTGAATTATCAACTGTGGCTAAAGATATTATGCTTGATAAAATCAGAGAGGATCTTGGTAGATTAAATGTTTCATTTGATACATTTGCTTCTGAAAAAGCAATTAAAGAAGATGGTTTAATTGAATCAGTTCTTAAAAAATTAAGCAAATACACATACACAGAAGATGGTGCATTATTTTTAAAAACTAAAGAATTTGGCGACGATAAAGACCGTGTGCTTATCAAAGCCGATGGAAATTACACTTATTTCTTACCTGATATTGCTTATCACGAACTTAAGTTCCAAAAGTCACCTAAACTTATTAATATCTGAGGAGCAGACCATTCAGGATACATTCAAAGAATGAAAATTGCGATGCAATGCTTAGGTTATAATCCAGACAATTTAGATATATTAACTATTCAATTAGTAAGATTAATCAAAGATGGAGAAGAATTTAAAATGTCTAAAAGAGCTGGTACAGCAGTTACTTTGCAAGATCTTTTAGATTACTCTTCAGCTGATGCAGTTAGATTTATGATGCTCACTAGGGAAATCAATAATAAATTTGATTTTGATATTGATGCAGCTAACTCAACTGATGTTAATAACCCTGTATTTATAGTTCAATACGCTCACTCAAGATCTGTATCATTATTAAATAGATTAAAACAAGAAGAAGTTAATGCTCAAATTAACTTTACAAACAAAGCTAAAAAACTTATTATTGAATTAGACTCATTCCCTGAATTAATTAAAACAATTGTGTCAACTTCAAAAGTCAACTTATTAACACAATACTTAATTAATTTAGCTAAATCATTTAACAGTTTTTATGCTGAAACTAAATTATTAGGCCACGAAGATGAAGCGACATATGCTCACCTTATCAAATCAGTTCAAGCAATTTTAGCTCTTGGACTTAACTTAATTGGTGTTTCTGCACCTTTATCAATGTAATTGAAGGAGAATTTATTATGTACAAAACAATGTTAGAAATCGCATACGAATTAGTATCATCACGTCCAACAGACGAATTTGCATTTATGGAAATCTTTGAAAATGTTGAAGACGAGTTAAGATATGACTGAGAAGACAGATTCGTTTCAATGAACACACCATATGAAAAAGTTAGAGAAAGAAAAATTGGTGAGTTATACCGTTTATTAACAGTTGATAAAAGATTCAACAGACTTGCAAACGGAAACTGAGAATTAAGAAATATCTAATAAGTAGGTTTTTATGTCATTAGTTAATGCAAAAGATATGCTCAAGAGAGCTAAAAAAGGTAAGTACGCAGTTCCTCATTTTAATATTAATAACTTAGAATGAACAAAAGCAATTCTTACAACATGTCAACAAATGAATTCACCTGTTATTTTAGGAGTTTCAGAAGGAGCACTTAAATATATAGGTGGATATGAAACTGTAACAGGTTTAGTTTCAGGTCTTATTAAGGACTTAAAAATTTCAATTCCTGTAGCTCTTCATTTAGATCACGGTTCATTTGATGCTTGTGTTAAAGCTATTGAGTCAGATGGTTTCACTTCAATTATGTTCGATGGTTCACACCTACCATTTGCTGAAAATAAAGAATTAACTCAAAAACTTGTTTACTTAGCTCAAGGCAAAAATATGACTGTTGAAGCTGAGGTTGGCTCAATCGGTGGTGAAGAAGATGGCGTTATTGGAAACGGCGAAATTGCAGATATTGAAGAAGCTAAACAATTAGCTGCTGAAAAAATCACAATTCTAGCAGCAGGAATCGGAAACATCCACGGTAAATATCCAAAAAACTGACAAGGTCTTAATTTTGAAGTTCTTGAAAAATTATCAAGTGAAACTGGTTTAGGAATTGTTCTTCACGGTGGTAGCGAAATTCCACTTGACCAAATCCAAAAAGCAATCAGTTTAGGTGTTACAAAAATTAACATCAACACCGATTTACAATTAGCAAACCACGCTGCAATTAGAGAATTTATTATTAGCAACAAAGATCTTGAAGATAAAAATTATGATCCTAGAAAACTTTACAAACCTGGTTATGAAGCTATGTGTAGGGTAATTAAACAAAAAATATTAGAGTTCGGATCAAATGATAAAGCTTAGCATCATCTTGATGCTTTTTTATACACATTATTTCTAAATAGGAATAAAATTATATTTATATACAAATAGAAAAGAGACAAGATGAAATTTAAAAAATTATCTTTATTCAGTTCACTTGCAATTTTACCAGTTGCTACTACATTATCTATTTCATGTGGTAATAAAAACGATGTTCCAAAAGAATCATCAAATCCTATTAATAATGCAAATAGTGAACTTATCCAAAAACTAGAAACAGTTAAAACTAATTATTCAACTGACAATAATTTGGTCGAATTAGTTGACGGCTACAAAAATAAAATAAACTCAAACAGTACTAATCAAGATTTATTAACTCAAGCAGGAAATGTTGTAAAAGTTTTTGATAGTGCTAATGAAATGACTGCTGAAATTAGACGCCAATGATTTTTAGGTTCAAAAACATATAACAATTTAACTGAAACATCAAGATTTTTAAGACAAACTTATGCAAATGAGCAAAACTTAATTGAATCACTTGATAAAATTGATGTAAATTTAGAAATTTATAAAAGTAAATTATTTTTAGCTTTTGCTAGTCAGCAAGAGATGGATTACTTGTCATCATTAAATTTACAAACAAGTTTAGGTTTTAGCACAACAATTAAAAAAACATTACCACAAAACTATGCTGTCGTTGATATGTCAGGAATTGTTGATGGCGACACATTATATGGTGCATATATGAATTTAGTTAGTGGTATTCAACCAGGAACTCAATCAACTAATCGTCGTAATGGCAAAAGTCTAGGATTAAGATCTAGAGGAATCGATACTCCTGAAACAGATAAAGGTTCAAATTCAGATGAATTAGCTTCAAAAGAAAATTATTGAGCTCAAATTTCTAAAAAATACTACGTAGAGCAAGTTCAATCACATGGTTTCTTCTTCTGCTTTAATAAGTTAAAAGAAGATGATTATGGAAGATGAGTTGTATTCTTATATCCAGACGAAAGAAAAAATCCTGATTTAGAGTTTGGAAACCAGCTTATTAGATCAGGTTTAGCTAGAGTTGCTTACATTACATTAGACCCTTCAGATACAAAATTCTACGCAGAAACTGAAGAAGAACAAACAATGTATCACACAATTAAGAATTCTCAAAATTATGCAAAAGAAAATAGATTAGGTTTCTGAGTTGACCCAATCGAAGATGTATTTTATAAGAACCCTAGAAAGAACTGATAATTTGATCAAGCGAAAGCTTGATTTTTTTATCTAGTTTGAATATCTTAAATTATGCATATTAGATATGCATATATCAGTTAGTAAAAATAGACATTTTTTTACTTTTATCATAGTGTACAAGCTGTAAAAGTAAAAACGAACTTGCACAAATATAACAATCTATTTTTCTGAAAAATCTATATAATATTTTAATAAATATGTAATATTTATTAAAATTTACATTCCACATGGAGGTATAGATGTCTGAAGTTAAAAAAGAGCATAATTATGATGCAAGTAATATTCAGTTTTTAGAAGGGTTAGAACACGTTAGAAAAAGACCTGGTATGTACATTGGGTCAACATCTAAATCGGGTTTACACCACTTAATTTGAGAGATTGTAGATAACTCTGTCGATGAAGCTATGGCTGGTTTTGCTAATAGAATTGATATTGTCATTACACAAGATAACTCAATTATTGTTGAAGATAATGGTCGTGGAATTCCCGTTGATACTCACGCAAGATTTGGAATTAGTGCACTTGAGGTTGTTTTAACAAAGCTTAATGCTGGTGGTAAATTCGAATCTAATGCATATAAAGTTTCTGGTGGACTTCACGGGGTTGGGGCTAGTGTTGTTAATGCTTTATCAGACTCATTTAAAGCTTGAGTTAAAAGAAACGGAAACTTATACTATGCAGAGTTCGCTAATGGTGGAAAAACTATTAAGTCAACAGAAGCTATTGAAAAACTTACTAACCCAAATGAAACAGGAACAAAAATTCAATTCCATCCTGACTATTCAGTTATGGAAGAATTACCATTTGATAAAGAAATTATTTTAGACCACGCGAAACAAATTGCACACCTTAACAAAGGTTTATATGTTTCAGTATCTGACTACAGAGATAACACACACTATGAATTCTTATATGAAAACGGAATTATTGACTACGTACACGAATTAAGCGACGGTTACAAACCAGTTACACCTGTTATTTATGCAGATGGAGAATTCGCTGTTAAAAATAATAAAGATGAGGATGTTGTTATTGGTGTTGAAGTCGGTATGCAATACTTATCTGATTTATATCGTGGAAACATTATTTCATATACAAACAATATTTCAACACATGAAGGTGGTTCTCACGTTTCTGGTTTCTATGATGCTTTAATGCGTTTAATTAATAACTATGCAATTGAAAAAGGTGTTATTAAATCTGAAAGTGACAAATTTACTCGTGACGATTTAATCGAAGGTGTTACAGCAGTTATCTCAATCAAACACCCTGATCCAGAATTTGAAGGGCAAACAAAAGGGAAATTAGGTTCAAAAGATGCTCGTCAAGCTGTTAACAGAGTGTTTAGTCCAATTTTAGAAAGATTCTTAAACGAAAACCCTGCTGATGCTAAGAAAATTATTGAAATTGCATCTATGGCTAAAAAAGGACGTTTAGCTTCTAATGCAGCTAGAGAAAATGCAAGAAGAAAAAATGTTTTCGAATCAGGTGGATTACCAGGTAAATTAGCTGACTGTACATCTAAAAATCCTGAAATTTCTGAATTATATATTGTCGAAGGGAACTCAGCTGGTGGTTCGGCTAAAATGGGTAGAGATAGAAAAACTCAAGCTATCTTGCCATTAAGAGGGAAAATTATTAACGTTGAAAAATCTCGTCAAGAAAAAGTTCTTTCTTCAGAAGAAATTTCATCATTAATGACAGCTATTGGTACAGGTTGAGGAGAAACATTTAACATCAACAAATTAAGATACCACAAGATTGTTATTATGACTGACGCCGACGTCGATGGTGCTCACATTAGAACTTTATTATTAACATTCTTCTACAGATACTTTAGACCTTTAATCGAGTATGGATTTATTTACATAGCTCAACCTCCTTTATACAAAATTCAACAAAATAAATTTGTTAAATACGCTTTCAACGATAATCAAAAAGATGAAATAATCGCAACATTAAACCCAAGTCAAAAAATTACAATTCAACGTTACAAAGGGCTTGGAGAAATGGATCCTGAACAACTATGAGAAACAACTATGGATCCTGAACGTAGAAAAATGCTTCAAGTGCAAATTGAAGACATTTATAAATCAGATTCAATTTTTGAAACCTTAATGGGTGAAAGAGTTGAACCGAGAAGAGAATTCATTCAAAAGAATGCAAAATACGTAAAAAATATCGATTTATAATGTCAAAAATGCACATCCAAAAATGAACTGGATGTGCATTTTTGTTCACTAAAATTTAGGCTTAGATTTAAAACTTTATTGCAACTAATTCTTAACAAAAATTACAAAATCCTAAAATTACATGAATGGAATATATAAAATTTTTTGAACCTCAAAATAAGGAAAAACTTTTATCACTTACACACTATTCTAAAAGTCAAAAATTATTTTAAAAAATATTTTTATGCTCATAATTTTCTTTACTAAAAAGGAATATGATATAAGTGCGACAAGTATATTGTCGCAACAAAAGGGAAATTCTTTTATATATCAAAAAATATTCTATTATTTTAAAATTTAATTTATTCAGTCACAAAATAGACAGACATTTATTATTAATCATTAAAATTATTAGGTTTTTTATACAAGTTTATTATTATCAATAAAGATATTCACTATATTTTTGTTATATATTATATTTAGTTGTTTTAACTTTTTATTTTTATCATTATTTTATAGAGTAAATTTTGGATTTACACTTCTTTAAAATAAAGAAATTTTAATCATATTTATTTGAGTAATTTTGTAAATTTAAACACACAGTTCGTCATATATAAATTTTAAATTTTCAAAATATTAACTATCTTTATTAATTAGTAGATATTAATATTCTTTGGTAATTCCATAGATTACTCCTTTATCAAAATTGATTTTTCAATTAAATAATTTGGTTCGAGAGTCGTCACTTGAACCAATCATAAAATATACATATAATATCCTATTAGCACATCCAATTTAATGGTAGTTGGATGTGTTTTTTTGTACAAAAAAAGATGCAAAAAGCATCTACATTTTGTTCATTTTTTCCTCAATTTTAAGCAAATTATGAATTGCTTTATTAACTGCATCAGTTGCAGCTTGTCTACTTGTAGCCATCACTTCAGCAACTTCTGCATATGATAAATCTTGCTCATAATATAACTTAAAAACTTGTTGTTGATTTTGAGTTAATAAATTACCATATTTATCAAATAACTCTGTGTATTTAATTACGTTTTCTAACGACTTATTGTTCATTATCAATTAATGCTTTTGTCATTTGATAAATAAATAATTCAAGATCAAATTCTTGTAAGTCATCTAGCTTTTCACCTAAACCAACATATTTAACATCAAGGTCATATTCATCTTTAATTGATAAAACAATTCCACCTTTTGATGTTCCATCCATTTTAGTAAGAATAATCCCAGTTAAGTTAGCAATTTCTTTGAAGTTTCTTGCTTGAGATAATCCATTTTGACCTGTAGTTGCATCAAGAACTAATAATGATTCATGTGGTGCTGAAGGTTCAAATTTTCTAATAACACCAATCATTTTTTCAAGCTCTTTCATAAGGTTAACTTTATTTTGCAATCTACCGGCAGTGTCGATGATTAATAAATCATAATTTTCTTCTTTAGCTTTAGAAACTGCATGATAAACAACACTAGAAGGATCAGCTCCTTCGTGAGCAGGTTTAACAATTTCTGCACCAATTCTTTGTGCTCAAACACCCAATTGATCAACAGCACCGGCCCTGAAAGTATCAGCAGCAGCTATTAAAACTTTTTTGCCTTCTTTAACATATTTGTTTGCTATTTTAGCAATAGAAGTTGTTTTACCTGATCCATTAACACCAACAAAAACAAAAACATTTAATCTACCAGCTTCATAGTTTAGGTTTGTATTAACAACTGAGTTATTTGTGTAAATTGTAAACATTTGATCAGCGACAATTTCTCCAATCATTTTTGGATCATCAATATTGTTTAATCTAATTTCTTGTTTAATTCTTTCTACCATAACATCAACTAATGAAGCATTAATATCAGACATAATCAATAACTCTTCAAACTCATCAAAAAAGTCTTCATCAAGTTTTACGTGTCTATTTTGTAGCTCTAAAAGTTTTTTTCCAAATGATGCAGAAGAATTTAAACCTTGTTCATATTTCTTAAATTTCTCACTTGTGATTATTTTTTTATGCTCTTTTTTGTCTAATTCTTCTTGAACTTGTTCAACATCTTTAGGTTTTCTATTGAAAACCTTATTTACTAAATTTTTAAAAAATCCCATATCTATATTTTACTTTATAAATCAAAATATCACATCAGCTAAATAAAACTAAAAACATAGTGTGCAAGTCGTAAAAATAAAAATATATTTGTGCTTTATATTGGGTATAGGTATTTAAATATAGTAAAATAATTTTATGAGTAGTTTAGTAATGGTAGCTATGCAAGTAATACTTACTTTAATCATTTATTACTGTGCATATAGATTAATCAATTACCTTAAATTAATTAAGGGTAAATTCGCATACAAAGATATGCAAATGAAATCAATTTATTCAGCTTTAGCTGGATTTGGCTTCTTTGCAATTAGCTTAATTTTATTTGTTTTAAATGCTACAGAAGTAATTAAATTAATTGGTTCGCAAGTTAATGAAAAAACAAAAATAGCCGAAACAGTCACACTTTCATTCAGTGCAATTTCAGTTTCATCAATAGTATTCTATTTATCTTGTGTTATGCTTGCAGTTTTAATTTCATTTATGATTATTGTGATTGTATTTGTTCAAAAATCAAGAATTCAAATTTCTAAGAAAGAATTTGATGAATTTGATATCGAAAAATATGACATTAACATTCTTGGTTCATTCACAAGAGCAAACAAATATTCAAGAAACATACCTGTAACATTCAGGGATCAAGTTGGGAATATGTTGTTTTTCAAGAAATTTGGAACAAAAATGTTTTTAAGCAAAATTGTAGATCAATCAATTTTCTTTATTTCGCAATCACCGTATGTTAATAAAGTTTATGAACAAAATGAAGTGACTTTTACAGAAGATACATTGTTAGCTTCACATTTTAGCAATAACAAAGAATATATCCTTTTTGTGCTTAAATCAGCACAAAAAGAAGTGTCAGTTATTAACAAAATTGATGAAAAATTATTTGAGGAAATAGTACTTAAAAAGTTTGCATAAAGAGCTTAAATGCTCTTTTTTTGTAATAAATTAATATTATTAATTTATTATGCTAAAATAAAAAGGAATTTAAAGAGGTACGTAAAAATGAGTGTTGATAGAGAAACTAAATTATTTAAAAGAATGAAAATTCTTGCAATAAATGATGATGAAGAATTGAAAAAAGAATATGAATGGTTGTATAAAACATTTTCAAACACTTCTGTTTTTATCCCAAAATACATCAACACCATTTCAAACACTAAAACAATACCTAAATCAGATTTGTATAAACCTCATGAACAAATCTTAAAAATCAAAGAGCAATTAAATAAGCTTGAATTAAATCTTGAAATCAAATCAATTGACTTCATGGATGATTATGTAATTTTCGATAATAATCTACCTGAATTAAAATATGTCCTAAATTCTCTTTATCCAGAGAACAATAAACAGGAAGATACAAAAAGTACAAAAATCAATAAAAATAAAATAAAACTTTAAAGAGGTAAATATGAGAAAAGTTAATATAGCTATTGATGGTCCAAACGGTGTCGGTAAATCAACTGTTTCTAAAAATCTTGCTCAAAGATTAGATTACACTTTTATTAACAGTGGTTCAGTTTATAGAGCAATCACATTAAATGCTCTTGAACACAATATTTTAACAACTGATACAGCAGGTGTAATTAAATCTCTTGAAACAATCAACATTGAGTTATTACCTAACGATATAACTTTACTAGATGGAAATGATATCTCACTCAAAATTAGAGCTGACTATATTTCAAAAGTTACTCCTACTGTGGCTAAAATTCCTGAAGTTAGAGCATTTGTTGTTAAATTTATTCAACATATGACTTTAAGACACAAGGGTTACATCATTGATGGAAGAGATACAACTTTCAGAATTCTACCTCACGCTGAAGTTAAAATTTTCTTATGAGCTACACCAGAAATCAGAGCGCAAAGAAGATATGAACAAAACAAAATATTAGGTTACAACACAAACTACCAAGAGGTTCTAAAAGAAGTTGAATTACGTGATCAACAAGATATCCATAGAGAAGTTGATCCATTACATAAAACAGAAGATGCTATTTATATTGATTGTACTGAACTAACAACTCAAGAAGTTGAAAACAAAATTATTGATATTGTTAACCAAAAATTAAAAGCAAAGAAGGAACAAAATGCGTAATACAGTTGCAATTGTAGGGAAACCAAATGTAGGGAAAAGTACTTTTTTCAATAAGCTTGTAGGAAGAAAAGTTTCTATTGTGCACGATCAACCTGGTGTTACACGTGACAGACTTTACGAACGTATTGTTTGAACTGGTCACGAAATTAAAATAATTGACACTGGTGGAATTGAAATTGAAAACAGACCATTCCAAGAACAAATTCAAATCCAAGCTAAAATCGCTATTGAAGAAGCTGATGCAATCATCTTCTTATTTGATGGAACTAGTGAAATTACAAATGATGATTTATTCATTATGAACATTTTACGTAGATCTAAAAAACCAATCATTGCTGTAGCTAACAAACTTGAAGACACACAACAATTTGATTACTCTTGATATAGTTTAGGAGTTGATCACATTTATCCAATTTCAGCTCTTCACGGAGAAGGGATTGGGGATGTTTTAACTAAATGTATTGAAGTTTTAGATTATTCAGACCCTGAAGAAATCGATGCATTTAATTTAGCTATTATCGGAAAACCTAACGCAGGTAAATCTTCACTTTTAAACAATTTAGCTAAAGAGGAGCGTTCAATTGTTTCAGATATTGCCGGTACAACTCGTGATTCAGTTACATCATTAATTGATATTGATGGAAAAACATACAATGTTATTGATACTGCCGGTATAACTAAGAAGTCAAAATTAGTTGAATCAGTTGATCACTATGCACTTATGCGTGCTATGAACTCACTTTCAGAAGCTGATTTATCACTTATTGTTATTGATGCTTCACAAGAAGAAGTTTCACACTTTGATTCAAGAATTATCGGTTATGCATTAGATAATGAAAAACCAGTTATCATTGTAATTAACAAGTGAGACTTAATCGAAAAAGAAACAAACACAATGGCTGAATATGAAAAAAGACTTAGAAACAAATTCCACTTTGTTCCATGAGTTCCTTTTGTATTTATTTCAGCTAAATACAATCAAAGATTAAACAAACTTTATGACACAATTAACTTAGTTAGAACAAACTTAGAACGTCAAATCAAACCATCATTATTATCAAACTTGATCTTAGAGACTCAAATTATTCAACCTGCTATTCCATTCAATGGTGGTAGATTAAATATCTACTTTGCAAGACAAGAAAAAGCAAAAATTCCTACATTCACTTTCTTTGTTAACAATAAAAAATACTTACACTTCTCATATCAAAGATTCCTTGAAAATCAATTGCGTCAAACATTTGATTTTAGAGGTTGCCCTATTAAAATGAACTTCAAAAACAAGAAAGATGCTATTGAATAATTAAAAACCATGCATATGATTTCGATCATATGCATTTTTTATCGAAACATAAAACTCTCTTAACAACATGAAAAATAAAATTAAAATAAAAAAGATAGCCTAATGCTATCTTTGAATAAATTAATTAGCCTTCTTAATATCCTTTCATAAATAAGGAAATCTTTTTGGTGTATTTTCTAATTTCTTAATTGAGACAATGTAATTTTCTCTATCAATATTCTCATCAATAAAAGGTTTTACTAAATATTGAACTTTAACATCTTTTAAAACGCTCTTTGCATCATTAAGTTCTTCGTTAGCTTTTTTACCTTTTAATAAAGATAACGAACCATTAATTTTAACTAAGTGTAAAGCGGCCATACTTAAAGCTTTTACAGTTGCTACAGCTCTTGCTGTAACAACATCAAATTGATTAGTTTCATTTACATCTTCAGCTCTATATTTGTAAACAGATACATAATCTGATAAGTTTAACTTCTCAATAACTTCGTTTAAGAAGTTTACTCTTTTTAAAAGTGGTTCATATATAACTACTTTGTTTTTAGGTTTTGTTAACACATATGGAATTGATGGGAAACCTGCTCCAGCTCCAATGTCTAAAATAGTTCCACTTTGTAAGTCTTTAGTGATTTCAATCATAAATACTAAAGATTCGTAAATACCTTCATTTCAAAGTCTTTCATCTGAAAAACCAGTTAAATTCATAACTTTGTTTTTCTCTTCAATTAGATTAACATAAGCTTCAAATAAGCTAAAATCTCAGTTATTTTTAATGCATAATTCTCTAACAAGTTCTTTACTTCTCATCATTGTAATTATTTATTTGTTCCTTTATTTCTGCGTATACATTTGTAATGCTTCCACCATTTAGAGATGCATTAATCACTTTTCCTATAAATTCACCTAATGAAACAATTTGTAATTTTGAGTATTTTTCTAGTAACTCAGAGTTATCAATACTGTCTGTAACAATAACTTTTTCAATGTTAGGGTCGTTTTCGAAAATATCAAACCCTTTTGAAAACACACCGTGTGTTGCAACAACAATAATTTTATTAGCACCATTATCTTTTAATGTTTGTGCTGCTTTTTTAATTGTTCCACCTGTATCAATAATATCGTCCACAATAACTGCATTTTGATCTTTGATATCACCGATAATACCCATTACTTCAGTTTGATTATCAGCATTTCTTCTCTTGTCGATAATTGTAATTTTAATTGTGTTTGCTATTAATTCAGCAAGTTTTCTAGCTCTTACAGTTCCACCGTGGTCTGGAGATACAACTGTGAATGATGTATTAAGTTTTCTCAATGCTAATGCAAGTGGATATTGTGCTCTTAAATCATCAACAGGAATATCAAAGAACCCTTGAATTGAAGGGTTATGTAAGTCAACGCAAATCATTCTAGTAGCACCTGCTACTTGAAGTAAATTAGCAACTAATTTAGCTCCAATTGGTTGTCTTCCTGATGCTTTTCTATCTTGACGAGCATATCCATAGTAGCTTAAGCATACATTAATCGAACCTGCGCTTGCTCTTTTAAGTGAGTCAATAAATAACAATAATTCCATTAAATTATCATTTACAGGCTTTGACGTTGAAGCAATGATGTAAACATCTTTGTTTCTAACAGTTTCTTCAGCTACTCACATGGCTTCACCATCAGTATAAACTGTTCTTGTTGCTTTTGAAAGTGGTATATTAATAAGTTCAGAAATCTTTTTTGCTAATTTTTCTGAATTATGCATACCAAAAATAACTGTTTGATCTTTATTCATTTTTCCTCATTTATATTTTACCCCTTTTGTTATTTTATTATTTAAATAAAAATATTAAAAAAATACTTTGTTTTATTTTTTCTGTGTTATAATATTCAAGCAAAAAGAAATGCCCAGGTGGTGGAATGGTAGACACAAGGGACTTAAAATCCCTCGGTAGCAATACCGTGCTGGTTCAAGTCCAGTCCTGGGCACCAAAAAATGTGCGTCCTTAGCTCAGCAGGTAGAGCAAATGGCTTTTAACCATTGGGTCAGAGGTTCGAATCCTCTAGGACGTACCATTTCAAGAAATTGACCGAGGAACCTTAAAAGGTTCTTTTTTTATTCCTTTTTTACTTTTACAGTAGTGAGCTAGTCATATAAGTAAAAAATCAATTTCTTTAATTTATAAAAAAGAGCAAGAAAAAACCAACTATTTCTAGTTGGTAAAAATAAGGTCATCTTTATGAAATGGTGCGAACGAATGGACTTGAACCATCGACCTCACGATTATCAGTCGTGTGCTCTAACCAGCTGAGCTACGCTCGCATAAATGTACTTCTATTATAGCATAAAACTATAAAAACAGAAGTACAAAATATTATTAATTTTATTAACGTTTTGAGAATTGTCTTGCACGACGTGCTGCACGTAAACCTGGTTTTTTACGTTCTTTAGCACGAGCATCTCTTGTAAGCATTCCAGCTACTTTTAAAGCTGAACGATATTCAGGGTTAGCTTCTAATAAAGCACGTGCAATACCTAATCTAATAGCACCTGCTTGACCACTAAGACCACCACCACTTACGTTTACACTAACATCAAATGTTCCAAATGTATCTGTTAAAACAAAAGGTTGGTTAGCATCTTTTAAGTAAATGTCAGATGTTAAGTATTCTCTAGCATCACGGTTGTTAATAACAAATTTACCTTTACCTGGTGTTAATCTAACACGAGCAACTGAAGATTTTCTTCTTCCTAATCCACGGTACATAACTGTTTCTTTAGCCATAATTATTTAACCTCTAATCTTTCTGGTTGTTGAGCTTCGTGTTTGTGGTTTGGTCCAGCATACACAAATAAACTACGACGTTGTTTGTTTCCTAATTTTGTGTGAGGAATCATTCCACTTACTGCTTTTTCAATTAAAGCTGTAGGTCTTTTAACTCTTAATTTTGCTGCTGTAATGCTTTTTAATCCACCTGGGTATCCTGAGTGTGAGTAGTAAATTTTGTTTTCTTCTTTTTTAGCTGTTAAAACTACTTTTTCTGCATTTACGATGATAACAAAGTCACCCATATCTGCGTTAGGTGTAAATGTAGGTTTGTTTTTCCCTCTTAAAATTGATGCAACTTGAGCAGCTAAACGCCCTAATACTTGTCCTTCAGCATCAATAACATATCATTTTTTGTTAGCTTGTTGAGTATTAACTATTGTTGTTTGTCTCACGCTATCCTCCTATATACGTTAATAATAAAAAATTTATCTCGGTTTATAAATTTATAAATTGCTTATTTATTATACCACATAAGTTTTTTTATACTCATTTTTTTACATATGGTTTATTATGTTTTTTAGACCTATAGTCTAGGTATTTTATATATTTTCTTAATTAATTTTATTAATCAATTTTCATTTGCGATAACATGAAAATTGCTGCTGTTTCTGCTCTTAAAATTCTTGAACCTAATGAAACAACTTTTACATTATTTTTTGCAGCTAAATTGATTTCTTCATCTGAAAAACCACCTTCAGGTCCAACTAAGAAAATAACATCACTATCAATTGGTTGTGGTAAGTTTGATGAAATATCAATTTTTTCATGCGCTATATATTTATTTTGAATTGACAGATTTAACACTTGTTTTAATGTCATTAATTCGGTTAAAACTGGAATTTTATTTCTAAACGATTGCTCAGCTGCATTTTGCAAAATAGTTTTAAATCTTTCATATTTGGAGCTAAATTTATTAAATTTAAGCAAGTCGTGATTTGTGTATTGAGTTTTTAGTGGAATTATTTTTGTAACTCCAAGTTCTGTAGCTTTTTGTAGCGCTCATTCAAAACGATCTAACTTAATTACAGCCATTGCAAGAACAACTTCGTATTTATGTTCGTGATTTTGTTCTATTTTTTTAATTATTTTCGCTGCATTATTATCTAATACACATTCATAAAATTTTTCATTATAAACACAAATAAAAGGTTTTGTGTCTATTCTGATAACTTGAAGATGTTTTAATGTTTCTTTCGATAAAACAAAAGAGTCATTGTTTTTCTCTGTTACAAAAAATCTATTCATAATTAGTTATCTTGCATAATTTCTTCATATTCTTCAAGAGAACCTCTGAATAAGAAGCTCTTTGTAGGTGATTGAAGTTCTAAAATAACATCGGCACATTGGTTAACAAATGCTCTGTTGTATGTTGTGAAAATTGCTCCACCCTTGAAGTTTTTAACACCTTCAATAACTGAGTCAATACTTTCAGCATCTAAGTGATCTAATGGTTGGTCTAAGATAATAAAGTTAGATTCAAGAAGCATCATTCTTGAGAACATTAATCTAGCTTTTTCTCCCCCACTAGTTACTTTAACTTTTTTGAATACTGAATCATTGCTAAATAACATACGGCCTAAGAACCCACGCATTCTAGCATCATCATTTTCTCTGTTTTCTTTTTCTTTATTTTCAAGTGGTCACTTAGAAATTCATTCAAGAATGTTTTCGTCTGTATCAAAGTATTTACTATTTTCATTAGGGAAGTATGAAGGTGTAATTGTTTGTCCTCATTCAACTGTTCCTGAAGTTGGTTTATTAATTCCAAGTAAACATTCTAATAATTTTGTTTTAGCAATGTCATCTTCTCCAACAATAACCATTTTTTCACCTGGTTTCAGTGAGAATGATACGTTTTCAAATAAAGTTTCACCTTTATCATTTTTGTATGTTAAACCTTCAACATTTAAAATTTGTTTACCGTGATCACGGTTCATTTCTCAACGAACGAATGGATATTTTCTATTTGAAGGTTTAATTTCATCAAGTGAAATTTTTTCAAGAGCTTTCTTACGTGATGTAGCTTGTCTTGATTTAGATGCATTAGCACTGAAACGTGCGATGAATTCTTTAAGTTTTTCGATTTGTGCTTCTTTTTTAAGATTTGATTGCTTCATCATTTCTCTAGCTAACTCTGAACTTTGTTTTCAGAATGAATAGTTACCTGTGTAAATTTTTGCTTCGTTGTAATCAATGTCAACAATATGTGTACAGATAGCATCTAAGAAGTCACTGTCGTGGCTAACTACAATAACAACGTTAGGATAGTCAATCAAGAAGTTTTCAAGTCATCTAATACTTCTAAGGTCTAAGTGGTTAGTTGGCTCATCCATAATTAAAATATCAGGATTTCCAAATAATGCTTTAGCTAAAAGAACTTTGATTTTTTGATTAGCTGTAAGCTCTCTCATTGGAGCTTCTCATTTTTCTTTAGGTATGTGTAAGTTACTTAAAAGTTCTTGCGCATCATTTTCTGCTGTTCATCCACCTAACATACCATATTTTTCTTCTAAATCAGCTGCTCTTTCATAATCTTTATCAGTTGCATCAGGATTCATGTAAATTGCATCTTTTTCTTCTTTTATTTTGTATAAATCAGTGTTCCCCATAATTACAACTTCGGTAACATTGTAATCATCATATGCATTATGATCCTGACTTAATACAGAAATACGTTTATTTTTCTCGATAACAATATTTCCACCTGATGGTTCAATGTCACCTGCAACTATTTTTAAAAATGTTGACTTACCAGCACCATTAGCACCGATAATTCCATAAGTGTTACCTTCTGTGAATTTTAAGTTTACGTTTTCAAATAATTTTTTATCACTAAAAATCTTGCTTAAATTTTGAACTTCAATCATATTTAGCTCCTTTGTTTTAATTAACAATATATAAATTAATGATTTATATATTTTATATTATTTTGAATAAAAAAACCTTCAAATTGAAGGCAGTACACATCTAAGTTTTCACTTCGATGTCGGCTCCTAAAAATAATACCATAAAAATAAAAATCACATAGCAAATTTGCTATGTGAAAGATAAATTATTTTTTGAATTCTGTAATAACTTCTTCACTGTATTCTCTGAATTTGTTTGCAACTGGATGTAATGTGTAGTAGTTTTTAACAATAACTTCTTCAACTACTTGTTCTGTAGATACTCTAACTGCTTCTTCTACTCTTTCTTCAACTTGTTCACAGTTACATTCACCTACGCAGCATGTTTGTTTTTCTTGTTCACAGTTACATTCACCTTCACAGCATGTTTGTTTTTCTTGTTCACATCCACATTCTTCTTTAGCTAATGCTGATGAGCTGTAAACAACTTCTGCTTCTCTTTTAATCATATTAGCGTTTCTGTTTGCTAAGCAGTGTCCACCACATCTGTGTCCACCAACAGGTTCGATAATATTTTCTTCACGTGTTAAGTCTGATTCAACGTAAACGTATTCTTCTTTAGGTTCATCTTTTACTTCTGAATATACAACTGTTTCTTTTTCTTCTACTGGTTGTTCTTCTTCAACTACAGTTTCTTCTACTAATACTTCTTCGTTTTTAACTTCTTCAACAATTGTCATTTGTTCAACGTGGTATTTTCCACCTAAACAAGGACATGAGAAACAAACACATTGAACTCTTGGTGATTTACATACTTTACAATTTCCATCTAATTTAACTTCTAATTCTACTTGTGCCATAAGGATCTCCTTTTATTTTCAAACTATTTAGATTTAATAAATTTATGATTTTGAACAATTTTTATTTATGTTTTACATAAACATTGATATTTAGCCTTGGTCTTTGTGGTTGTCTTCTTTTTGGTGCAAGAGCTACTGAACGACTAATTTTATGTTCATTATCTTTAATATAAGCAATATTACTACAATTATAAAGTTTATTATCAAGATTTATAGCAATATTTTTATTAGTTTTATCACTTTGTTTTTTAACTTTTTTTGGTTTTTCATCTAATCTAACTACTTCTTGATTTTGTAGTTGATTTTCAGCCGGAACTTCAATTGGTTCACTAGCTGTTTGAGCTAATTTTTCTTGCTCAGCTTTCTTTTGTTGCTCTAGGTCTTCCATTCTTTTCTTAATTAACTCGTAAGTTTCAACAACAACTCTTTCTTGCTCTTCAATTGATTTGTATGGATCAATTCTGAATGATGAAAGAATTTGTTGGAATATTGGATCAGCTTTCATTTGTTTTGTGAATAATGTCTTCATTCCAATTCTGTCTGAGAAGACTTTTAAAAGCACTCCATAAGCAATATCATCAATCATTTTGTAGAAAGCTTTTGTCCCTTCCTCTGTATAAATTTGGTAAGGGTTCTTTTGTGAATATTGAGCTAAGTTAACGTTTGAACGTAATTTGTCCATTAAGTTGATATGACTTTGTCATTTTTCATCTAATGTGCCTAAAATAAGTGCTCTTAAGTGTCTTATTAACTCTTCTTCTGAAGTGTTTTCTATTGCATTCTTTTCTCAATCTTGATAAATTGAAAGAATAATGTTAGCAATATATTCTGGCAAATCTGTTTCGTGAACTTTTGAAATGTCATTAATATCAAAGTGGAATTTAATGAATTTACCAATGTTTTCATTTAAAAAGTCTACAAGAGCTTCATAATGATAAACATTATTATGCAATCTATATTCACCACTTCTAACAATAGTTCTAGCAGCAGATGCTATCATTCTTTGAACGATAAACACTATGTCACTGCTGTATAAGATTAAATCACGTTGCGCATAAATTAAGTCACGTTGTTGTCTAATAACGTCGTCATAATTTAAAACTGATTTACGTGAGTCATAGTTGAAACCTTCAATTTTCTTTTGAGCGTGATTAAAAGCAAATCTAAGTTGTTTATTAGTAACTTCTTTGTCTCCATCTTTTGAATAAGCATCTCTGAAACTTTCATAGTTTGCAAAACGTTGCATTAATTGATCTTCAATAGAAATAAAGAATTTACTTGTACCAATATCCCCTTGACGTCCTGAACGTCCTCTTAGCTGGTTATCAATTCTTCTTGATTCAGCTTTATCTGTTCCTAAAACGTATAATCCACCAAGTTCTAAAGCTTCAGGTGTAGGTTTAATGTCAGTTCCACGACCAGCCATATTTGTGGCAATAGTAACTGATTTAACTTCACCAGCATGCGAAATAATTTCAGCTTCAGATGCATTTTGTTTAGCATTTAAAACTCTATGAGGAATTGCTCTATGTGTTAAAAGTCTATGAATAACTTCTGAATCTTCAATTTGAGCAGTACCAACTAAAACTGGTTGACCTTTTTTGTAAAGTTCTTCAATTTTATTAGCAACTGCATTTCATTTTGCTTTAGCAGTTGCAAAAATTGCATCAGGTTCATCTACACGAGCAATTGGTTTATTTGTAGGAACAACATTAACTCTCATATTGTAGATATCAATGAATTCTTGCTCTTCAGTTTTTCCTGTACCGGTCATTCCACAAAGCTTTTTGAACATTCTGAAAAAGTTTTGGTAAGTAATGGTTGCTAAAGTTTTTGTTTCAGGTTCAACTTCAACCATTTCTTTAGCTTGGATAGCTTGTTGAAGCCCTTCTGAATAGCTACGTCCATCCATTATACGACCAGTGAATGCATCAACTAATTCGATTTTTCCTTCACGGACAATGTACTCAACATCAATACGCATAATTTTATGTGCTCTTAATGCGTTTTGGATTAAGTGAACATTTTCAGAGTTTTCAATTTTATAAAGTCCATCAGTTTTGTAAAACTCATTAGCTTTAGCGATCCCTGAGTGTGTTAGTGCTACAGCTTTTGACTCTTCATCAATTATGTAATCTTCAGGACCAAGAGTTCTAACGAATTGGTCAGCAGCAAAGTAAGCTGCTGTATCATCTTTTTCTCCACCTGAAATGATAAGAGGTGTTTTAGCTTCATCGATTAAGATTGAGTCAACCTCATCGATTAAACAGAACTGAAGTCCTCTTTGAACTTTGTTATTCTTATTTGAGACCATATTATCTCTTAAGTAATCGAACCCAAGTTCAGAGTGAACTGAATAAGTAATATCAGCTGCATAAGCTCTTCTTTTATCATCCTCATTCATTTGTGCTTTATTAATCCCAACAGTAAGTCCTAAGAAATTAAACACAGCACCCATTTCAGTTGCATCACGTTCAGTTAAGTATTCGTTAACTGTAGATACAATCGCACCTTTACCTAAAAGAGCATTCAAGTAAACTGGAGCAATAGATGTAATTGTTTTACCTTCACCAGTTTTCATTTCAGCTACTGAACCTAAATCTAAAAGTAATCCACCTAATATTTGAACATCATAAGGTCTTTTACCTAAAACCCTCTTTGTTGCTTCTCTAGCTACTGCAAAAGCATCATTACGAATGTCTTCTAATGAATAACCTTTTTCTAATAGCTTTTTAAAGTATTCTGTTTTAGATTTAAGTTCTTCATCTGTAAACTTAGAAACTATGCTTTCAAGCTGATTAATTTTCTTTAAAGCTTTCTCAGCAATACGCATTTCTGACGTTTTGAAGTCTAATAATTGTTTTCAACTTTTCATAAGTTCAATTATACTTTTTTATTTATAAAATAAAAAAGACCTATTAACTTTTATGAGTTGAATAGGTCTTTTTGACTTTTAATACTATGTGTGTGTTGAAAAAGTAATTTTCAGGTTAATAATTGTTGTATAAATATTTAGTTAAAAATAAAGTTTTACACCATTTATTTTTAACGTTTTTTAGATCTAAAATTAAACTAAAAATCATAATCTTGTTTGTAGTTATTTGCTAATGTGAATTTTCGTTTTGGAAGTTTAATTTTCTCGCCAAGCACAGATCTCCTATACTCATAATGGAACATCTCAGGTTTTAATTCTATTTTCCCTAATTTTCATAATGCATCATCACAAAATAACAGATCTAAATAAATATCCATTTTTCTTGTTTTTGATTTCTTTAGGAAACTTAATCTAAGGTGCATTCATGGATAAACAGATGCACTTATATTATATTTGACAGAATATCATACTGTTTTTAATCTCACTTTTTCATTTAATAGAAATTGCATTTTATGATCAGGATTTTTAAATCTATTATCATAAAAATTATCGTCAGGTAATGATTTTGATTTATCACGATATATCTCTAATTCTCTCAGAAAATATTCTCAACGTTCTCTTATTACTCCATATTTTTTAAATACAAACATAAAAATACTACTACTTACTAGGAAACCAATACTAAGACCACAATTTGATACTAAAAACATAGATAATGAATCGGATAAATTTACATAAACCCTGTTCAAAGCAAATAATACAATACAGGCAGGAATCAAATACAAAACTGATAATGACATTAAAACATAAAAGATTCTCTCATAGATTACTTCGAATTTTAATCTCTTTTTAAAAATTATTGTCAAATAATCAAATAATTCATCTCTTAATTTAAAACCTGAATCCACAAGCCTTATAACAACATAAAGCTTATATTCAGCAAGTCTCAGTCTTGGTTGAAAAAGTTTTGTGAGGAATAATAACAATGCAAATATCATAACTTATCTAGTATTAATAAATAAATTAACCTAGATTATCCTCTTTAGTTTTATTTGGAATTCTCTTAATATATTGACCGCGAGTTTTTGATTTAACTTTTATAAATCCATTCATACCCAATTCTCTTTTAGACACATTTAAAAAGTGTGATAAATGACTTGTTTGCTTTATTTTCAAATTAAAGAAATATCGGTTTTTTCCTCCTCTTTCAAATTCATTATATGGTTTATCTAATTTCGTTTCATCAATTACAACTCACTCAATTGTTTCCATTTTTGACATTTGATTTGAAAATCCAGCAATTCTATCTGATAAAGCATTTTGTTTTTTTAAACTTGCGTCTAGGTCTTTACTTGTTTCAACTAAACCCACAACACCTGAAGCCAATGAAATTGCTGTAGAACCAAGCGAAAAGAATTTTGATTCCATAGTTATTTTTCCTTTAATTAATTAAATATTCTTTTTATGTTTTAATGTTATCACTATGAAAAATAAATGACTGAAAATAGTGATATTTCTTCTTATTTTTTCACAAAATGTGAAAAAATATAAACAAATTAATACTCAATAATAATCATTCATCATAGTTTTGAAGTTCACATTAGTCATTCATTAGAAATAAATTTTAAAAAAAAGAGTCAAAATTTTTGACTCAATTATTTACATAGAAGTAAAAAACTTAAATATCAATTTCTCTAGACTTATAATTTTGACCCAATACAATTTTTTGCTTTGGTGGTTTTATATTTTCATTAAGAATTGTTCTTTTATATTCATAATAAAACATTTCAGGTTTTAATTCAATATTACTAAGTTTTCACATACCATCACCACATAACAACATTACTAAATAAATATCCATTTTCTTAGTTTTTGATTTCTTTAAAAATTTAATTTTAATATGCATTCAAGGAAATCACACTGAAGATATGTCCACTCTAACTGAAGGCCACACTGTTTTAAATTTTGTCTTTTCATTTATTAAAAAATGAACTTCGGAATGAGCATTTAGAATTAAATTATCATATAAATTTTCATTGGATAATCTTGCATTCTTACTTGAATATTCTGGTATTAAGTAATTTATATAATCATCCAAATATGATTTTAGATTACCTCATATTCAAAGACCCAAAAGTGATGAACCCTCACAAAGTAAAATAATAGAAGCAGGTAATCCTGTGTAGAAACAGAAACTGGTGATAGTATTTATTTTAGCAAAATAAATGCATGCCAAAATTATCGAAATAATTGTGTGTATAGCCGATATTATGATGATTACAAGAAAAACGATTAATAATATCTGTTCGAATTTCAATCTTTTAAGAAATTTTTCTTTTAAGTAATCAAAAATTTCAGGACGTATTTTCGTGCCTGAATCAATTAATCGTATAATGTCAAAGAGTTTATGTCATATAAATCTCATTTTTCCATCTATCAGCCAGGATAGATAATAAATAATCATTAATATCATTCTTGATTCCTTTTCTTAATATTTAAATAATATCACCCATTCCATAAAATAATTAAAAATAAATAGTTATTGAATGTTAAGTAAAAAAAGAGCTCATCGAGCTCTCAAATTTATCTAATATCCTAAACTAGTTTTATTAATCACATTTTGTTTATAAACTCATTTTAAAA
The DNA here is from genome assembly GCF_034863425.1 of Mycoplasma sp. 21DD0573. NCBI lineage: Bacteria > Bacillati > Mycoplasmatota > Mollicutes > Mycoplasmatales > Mycoplasmataceae > Mycoplasma > Mycoplasma sp. 21DD0573. The sequence continues at coordinate 15,337 of NZ_JAYFEZ010000008.1, read as the reverse complement.
ATGGATAAATTGCTATTGAAATTATTACTAAAACACCCCATTCAACCAGCATATTTACTCAAATTAATGTTAATCAAACCGATGGTGATGATACTTCTTTTATGCCTATGAATTGAATTCCGATAAAAATAAAAATCGAAACAAATAATGTATTGGCAGCAAAAATTAAGAAAGCAAAGATTGTACTTGTGAATATATTGAATTTACCTATTTTAAAGCATAAATAATATGCTCCTACTAAAAATAAAGCTAAAGCGATTCTTGGCACAAATGAATATAAGATGTTATTGAAAATTGGATACCCTAAAACAATCGAACCTATTCAAGATCAAAATCCAAATGACAGCGTACTTCATAAAGTTCCAATCATACCTAAATGAATTGAAGTAATTAAAATAACAATTGGAACGGTTGTTATTGATATAACACCAATCGTAATATAGCCTGTGTAGGGCGTAAAAGTTAAAATTACAATAATTGCCATATACATAGCTAAGTAAGCTATGTTTTTTATTGTGAAAAGATTTTGTTCGGGTTTATGTCTAGTTTGTTGTTGTTTATTTGAATTTGCAATTCATATTAATTCTTTATTAGAGCAAGAATTATGATTTTGTGAATTATGTAGTTCCATAAATTAAGAAAAGAAAAATTCAGCTTAATTACTGAATTTCACACTTAAAATTTCAATCATGTATTTTGTTTGTGCATCAACTTCGACAACATCACCAGCTACATGTCCCATCATTGCTACTGCAAGTGGACTTTTGTTTGAAATTTTATTTTCAAATGGGTTTGTATCGTGTGTACCCATAATTGTAACTTCTTTAACTTGATTTGTGTCTTTTTTAACAAATTGAACTGTTGTACCAATTCCAACTGTGTTTTGTGTTGACTCATCTTTAGCTTCAATAATTTTTGCATTATCTAAAATTTGTTCTAATTCACTAATTCTACCTTCAACAGCACCTTGTCTATCTCTAGCTGCATCATATTCAGCGTTTTCTGATAAGTCCCCTTGTGCTCTAGCTTCTTTTAAGGCAGCTTGAACAGCAGGTCTTTCAATATTAACTAAATGTTCGTATTCTTTTTTATATCTATCGTAAGTTTCTTGCGATAGGTAAACAACACCTTTTAATTCTTCATTGTTCATAATCATTCTCCTTATGTTATTTTGAGAAAAGTTAATTTAATTATATTTTATTTTAGTCTGATTTTATCTTTTTACTATAAAAAGAAATTTAGAACTTAAAAACGATACTTCATATGGGATTGAAGACATTCTAAGTAATGAAATTAATCTTTTAATTTCAGATCTTTTTGCATTATCATAACTAATAATACACATACCTTTTTGCATCTTGTGAACATACTTATCATATAAGTCATTTATGTCTTGCTCAGTACGTAAAATCGCAACAAAATCTAATTCTTGATCTTTATATTCTATTATTCCTTTACCAGCTTCATTACCAAAATTCTCTTTAACTTTATCATATAAGTCTTTATTTAAATTAGAGTTTAAATAATAAATATTTGATTTTGTTTTTGAGTCAATTGCAACTATTGGGAACATATCTTTTTCATCGATAATTAAACAATTTTGATAATGATTTTGATAAATTGTATTAATAATACCTTCAATGTCTAAATCGTTTGCTTTTGATTTTAGGAAGTCTTTAATATCAAAAGGTAATACACCAAGTTCACTACGTAAAGATTCAATTTGAACAAGTGCTTCAGCTTGCGCTTTTGCTAAATATTTTTTACGAATCTTTCTTGAGTAAATATTTAACCCAATGTAAATACCAATACCTAAAACAAACACAACTATAGCAGATACCATTAAAATTGTTCTTGTTGTATCACTCATTATTTACCTCATTTATGTTTATAGTAATCTAAATAATCATTAAGTATGATTTGTGCTGCAAGCTTATCTTTATGATCTTTTCTTTTCTTTCTAGTTAAACCGGCTTCAATCATAGTCTCATGGGCTTTTTTAGTTGAATATTGTTCATTGACCAATAAAACAGGTAAGTTAAATTTTTCTTCAAGTTGCTTTTTGAAATCTTCAACCATTAAAGTTCTATCACTCTTATCTCCACTAATTTTAAGTGGGTAACCAAGTACTATTCCATCAATTTTGTTTTTATAAACTTCATTAATGTAGTAGCTAATTCTGTCAAGAGCTTGGGCAAATTTATATTCTTCGAATTTAAAGTTTTCTAATCCTGATGCAATGATTTCACTTTCATCAGTTATTGCAATTCCACAACTTTTAGTTCCTAAATCTAGACCTATTTTTCTCATGTAATCTCTTCTAATGCAGCAATTAAGTTATTAGCAGTTGCAACTTTACCCATAGATAAGATAGCGTTTCCTCCACCACGTCCATTAAGTTTTGCAAATAATTGTTGTGCAATAGCATTTGAATTGTATTCTTTTGAAGCTACAACAATCATTGGATTGGTTTCATCATTTGATGTAAGCACAACTAAAATGTCGTTGTATTTTTCTCTTAATGTAGAAGCTACTGTTTTAATGTTTGATTTATCAACTGTTTGATTTACATAAACTTTGTTTCCATTCATTGTTAAGACTTCAATTGAGTCATAATCAAATTCAAATGAATTTTGTAAATCTTTTTGAATTTGTTTATTCTCTTCTTTAAGTTTTTCAATTGTTTCTTCTAAGTAGTCAATTGCTTCTTCTTTTGCAGTAGGAATATTTAAATCAAAGTTGTATGAAGCTTGTAGCTTAGTGTTTTTGTCAATTAATTTTTCTGCTTCAATAATTAATTTATCAATTTCTTCATCTAAAAACTCATCAACTAAAGCATTTGATGAAATAGCTCTAATTCTATATACACCAGCAGCTTTCTTATCAACGTTTGTAATTTTGAAGTTTTCTAATTTAGCTGTATTTGATAAGTGTGTACCTCCACATAAGTCAGCTGTAATATTGTCGAATTTAACAATTCTTACATTTAATGGGTTCATATATTCTTGTTCTTCAAGAGTCATAATTGCACCCATTTCTTTAGCTTGGTCTGTAGTCATATTCAAGTAATGTCTTACAGCGTCCATCTTAATGTACTCACGAACTAAGTTTTCGATTGCTTTAATTTCTTCTTTTGTAGGTCTTGTATCAGCTGGTAAATCAAATGTTAAACGTTCTTCATTGTTATTTGAACCTAATTGTTTGATTTGATTTCCTAAAACACTTCTAAGTGCACTGAATAATAAGTGTGTTCCAGAGTGGTTTCTTTCAAGACCTAGTCTAATTGTTTCGTCAACAAAGCACTCTACAGGTAAGTTTTTAACAATTTTTCCTTCAACTTTGTGAATGTGGTTTCCAAATTTATCTTTGAAAACATCTAAGATTAAAATTGTATTTGTACCTTGTTTTATGTAACCGCGGTCGTGTTTTTGTCCACCACTAGTTGCATAAAAAGGAGTTCTATCAAGAACAACATATGAAATTCCGTTAGCTTGCTCAATTTCTGTTTCAGTATCTAGTAAGTATAAAATGTTTGAAACTGATTTTGTGTATTCATAACCAATAAATTCATCAACTTTTGATTTGATTAAAGTTAATGAGTTGATTACTTTATCCATTCCTGAAACTTTTATTCCCTTACTCATTTCAGCGTGTTTTTGTTTTGCTGCTTCAAAAGCTTCATAATCAATTTGGATATTTTGTTGAGCTAAAATTTCTGCAGTTAATTCAACAGGGAAACCATATGTTTCGAATAATTTAAATGCAATGTCTCCTGGGAAAACTTTTAAATCTTCAACAATAAAGTCAGATAGAATTTGTTTTCCATTTTCAATAGTTTTAGCAAAAGTTAATTCTTCATCTTCAATAACTTTTTTAATTGGATTTACATCATATTCAAAAGGTAATGTTTCTTTAATCACATCAACAAGTTTGTATAAGAAAGGTTCTTGAATATTTAATTGCATAGCTTTGTAAACACTACGTCTAATTAATCTTCTTAAAATGTAACCTCTACCAACATTAGATGGTTTAGCTCCATCAGCAATAGCATTAGTTACTGTTCTCATGTGATCGGCAATAACTTTAAAATATGAGTTAATTAAAGTTTGATCTTTGTCATTTACAAAATAATTGTTTGTATCATATCTATAATTTGTGAATTTCTCGATTTCGTGAATAATAGGTAAAAATAAGTCAGTATCAAAGTTTGTAGGTGCATCTTGCATAATTGAGACAATTCTTTCTAATCCAGCACCAGTATCAATATTTTTTTGCTTTAATTCTGTATATTCACCTTCACCATTTGAGTTGTATGTTGAAAACACAATGTTTCAGATTTCAATGTATCTGTCATTTTCAATGTCTTCTTTAAGTAACTCGATTCCTCTTGAATCATACTTCTCACCACGATCATAGAAAATTTCTGTGTTAGGACCACAAGGGCCTGAACCAACTTCTCAGAAGTTAGTATCTTTGCCACCTGGTATCATGTGTGATTCGTCAAAACCGTGAGCCATTCAGTAATTTTTAGTTTCTAAATCTTCATAGTAGTATGTGAAATATAATCTGTCTTTATCAAGTTTTAGAACATCTAATAGAAACTCAACAGCAAAATCAATAGCTTCTTTTTTAAAGTAATCTCCAATTGAGAAGTTTCCTAACATTTCAAAGAATGTATGATGTCTAGCTGTAATACCAACATTTTCGATGTCATTTGTTCTAATTGCTTTTTGTGAGTTAGTTAATCTTTTTGCAGGAGCTTCTTTTTTACCTGAAAAGTAATCTTTCAAAGTCGCAACACCACTATTGATTCAAAGTAATGATGGGTCATTTTGAGGAACTAAACTTTTTGAAGGAACAACAAAGTGTCCTTTAGATTCGAAAAACTTTAATCATGATTCTCTAATTTGTTTTGAATTCATACTTACCTTCCTTATGTTCTTTTATTTCTTTGAAATAAAAGTAAAAATATTACTAAATTATATTAAAAAGATTTTTAAACAGTTTAAATTTTCAATTTGTTTTAATTAATATCCTTATTTTCATTTTTATTACTAAAACATCTTGTACAATACGTTAAAAGTTTAAATTGCAGATTTGAATTAAAAATAATTAGCACAAAATTTTGTTAATTTCAGTTAATTAAAATAACCAAGTTAAATTCTATAAAGTGTAAAATTATATTAATTGGGAGAAATATGAAATTAAAAACAAAAAATATTTTTAAATTATTAACATTAACTGGTGCTATTTCATCAGTAACAGGAACTATCGCATGTTCTCAAGAATCACCAAAAGAACCTAAACCAGGCAATCCGATTGCAAATCCAGGTGACACAGCTCAAACAATTGCTAAAAAAGAGGAATTATTGGATTTCTCAAAATCACTCAGCGCTACTACAATGGCGCTTACACCAAATCTTTTTAATAACTATGTCAATTTAGTTAAATCGCTAACAAATATAGATATTAATGATAATTCCGAGAATTACGTGGAAGCTCTAAAAATTAAAGGCCAAATAGTAAAAAACTTACAAGATATCAAATTATTAGAAGAAGGTAAAAAAGAGGTTGAAGGAATCACCTTTTCAAATATTCCTCTAACAAATGAAGTTATCTTATTAATTGAAAAGACAAAAAAATATGTGACTTCAAAATATCAATCTTCAATCGAAAAGCTAAATAGTACCAACATAAAAGAATTAGACGATTTTGAACTAGATAAACTGATTGCTTTAACCTCTTATGCGTTGAAATTGACCAGTTCATCATTTGATAACATGTATCCGATAGTTATGAAGGTTATTAGAGATAAATATATCTTACTTAATAGAATGGATATAAATTCTTTGAATGATCTATTTACAAATTTAAAGGATCAGGAGCAAGTTAAACAATTCTTTCTTGCTGCAATCACGGAATTATATGAATCTTTTGATGATACCGATAAAACTGTTAAAGCATCACAGAATAATTCTCTTCTTTTTCCGTTTTTGAATTATTCTAATCCGGAATCTGATATTCAAGCTGAAAGAAGATTGCATATCGAAACTTATGGAATGGCAGAAACAATTGTTGATATTTCTGAATTAGTAAATTCTGTAATAAATAATCCTGAAACGCTTGATTCATTAGGAACTGAGAAAAAAGATGAAATCTTAACTTTCTTAAAAGAAATAAATAATAAACATAAAGGTAATACCAATTTGAACTTATATACAATCGGCCAAATGCTTAATAACGATGCCATAAAGATTGAAAAAAACATAATAGTTAACATTGTATGAGCTATGTTTCTTCAAAAAGATGAAACTACAACAATGCTAAAGTCAATCATTAGTGAATTTACCGATTTCTTTTTAAAGAAACAAAACAATACTGTTTTAGGACTTAAATACGAAATTCCAGAAAAACAAATACCTATTTTCTTAAATGAAAATTACACTGCAATTATTGAGGAAGCATTTAAGGATAAAAAAGTTTCATATGTTTATGCTCCATATGTTGAAAAAATTGGGAAAGATTCATTAAATACAGAAGATATTAGAAATGTATTTTTACCAAAAGTAACTTATTTAGGACAAAATGCAATTAGACATCAATTGTTAGCAGAATTTGCAAATACAGTTCCAGAAAGCTTTAAAAAACAAATTAAAATTAATGAGAATACTTATGTATCTGTGGATAGCGAAGCAACTGATGTGCAAATAACTTCAGATAAGCCGCTTTATTTTGTAAATGGTTTATTCAAGAGCAATGAAAATATAAATACAGTTACAATTACTTCAACACAACCAGTTTATATTTCAGAAGAAATGTTTAAACACAGTACACTTAGATCAATAACAATTCAAGCACCCGAAGTTTATATTGCAAATGAAGCATTCGCAGATACTCCAGCACTTGAAACATTTGATGTTCAAAATGTTCAAAACATAGGTGAGTATGCATTTTTTGGTTCAAAATGATACTATGACCACATTTCAAACTCAAATGAAGAGCAAATTAAATTAGGTTCAGTTTTAATTGGTTACAAAAATATCAATAATAAAGCCGAAATCACTTTAGACCCATCAATTACACAAATCTACAACTCTGCATTTTCATTTGACAATAAAATTCCAGAAGCAGCAACTGCTAATGAAGTTATTACAAGTATAGCGGCAGAAAATGTTAAATCAGTAAATCAAGGAACATTTGGGTCATTATCAAACTTAACAAGTTTAAACTTACCTAACTTAACTTCTCTAGGTGCAATAGCGCTTCAAGGGACACCATATTACTATAACATCTTAAACGATCAAGAAAGCACAAAAGCGATGTTAGGGAAAGTTTTAATTAAACTTAAATCTGATAACCCTTATGTTACATTGTCTGATGACGTTGAATTTATTTACACAACTGCATTCAAGAACTCAAACCAAATAAACTCAATTCAAGGAGAAAATGTTAAGGGTATTGCTTCAAATACATTTGCAAATGGATTTGGAACAATTTCTGCACTTAACTTCCCTAACTTGGAAAGTGTCGGTTCATCTTGAGCAACATCAATTTCTCCACAAAGTGAAACTCCAGTTCTAGTTGCACCTAAATTAAATGTAGTTAATAAAAACCAATTAATTGGAAATTAAGATAAGAAAAATCATATGAGTTAATTTAACACTCATATGATTTTTTATATATATCATTTTTTAGTTTCATCATCATAAACTTCATCAATTGTTGCTCCACCAATACATTTGTCTCCATCATATAAAACAACTTGTTGACCCGGTGTAACAGCTGATGAACCCTCAGGATAGAATACTCTGATTTTATCATCGCCTAAAAATTCAACGGAAACTTTAATATCTTTTTGTCTATATCTAAATTTAGCAGTTAAATTATCAGGATTAAAATCTTTGTTATTTAAGGTTAATCCTGAAGCGATTAAATTATTTGAAATTAAGTATTCAGGTTTTGAGTTAGGTGCAACATATAAAATATTTTTTTGCACATCGTGACCACAAACATAATATGGTTCAGTCATACCACCTAAATTTAAACCTTTTCTTTGTCCAATTGTGTAATAGAAACATCCAACATGTCTTCCAATAACTTTATTTGTTGTAATATCCACAATATCTCCATCTTGTGCTGGTATATAGTTTTGTAAGAATTGACCAAAGTTTCTTTCTCCAATGAAACAAATTCCTGTTGAATCTTTTTTAGTTGCAGTAATTAGACCTAACTCAGAAGCAATTTGTCTAATTTCAGGTTTAGTTAATGCAGCAAGTGGCATAATAACCTTTTTAAGTTGATCATGACTTAATTGAGCCAAAAAGTAAGTTTGATCTTTATCTTCATCTTTCGCTCTGTATAAGTGACCATCAATTACATTTGCATAGTGTCCCATAGCAATATAGTCTGCTTTAAGTTCATTAAATGCATAGTTAGCAAAAGCATTGAATTTTATGTACTTGTTACATAAAATGTCCGGGTTAGGTGTTCTTCCTTTTTTGAATTCTTCAATAAAGTTTTCAAAAACATTATCTCAATATTCTTTGACAAAGTCAACTCTTTCAAGTTTGATAGATAATGAATTTGCAACTGATTGAGCATCCATATAATCTCTTTCCTGTGGACACATATCTTGTTTAAGATCATTGTTTCCAAGAAAATCATTATTAACAACACTGTCTCAGTTACGCATAAATAATCCTACTACTTCGTAACCTTGCTTTTGCAATAAATAAGCAGCAACTGATGAATCAACACCACCACTCATACCTATAACAACTCTTTTAGACATATTTCTCCTTTATATACTTAAATAAGTATATAAATTGTAATATAAAAACCAAAAAAGCGAAATTTTTTGGTTTTTAATGTAAAAATTTAACTTTTTGCTATTAAGCAAATGGTTCTCATAACTCAAGAACAACTGATTTATCAGCTTTAAGATATTCTTCTGGAACATATTTAGGATTCACAATAACTGAGAAGTTGTATTCATCAAATCATTCATCAGACATTGAGTAGACACCTTTTTTACCAGAATCATCACCTCAACTGTTTTCAACTTTTCAAGCAATCGGTTTACCGTTTTCTGTTTTAACACCTACAAAAGCCATCGCGTGATTTAACATTGAGTTAAAGTAGATAATTCTATCTTCTTTATTAAAGTCACTAATTGGTTCAAAAACTGAATCAAAATCATAAAGTTTTGGGTCAAAAATTCCTGATTTATTATCTTTGAAAGGATCAACATCACAAGCAAATCAAACTGGTAAGTTATCTTTTAATGAAGCAATTACAGCACTCTTAATTACATCTAATGGAACGTTAATCATTTCAACATCTTGATCTTCATAAACTGATTTTTGATATTTAAGAACATATTTAGTTCCATAGTCATAAAGATTTCTTGGGTCGTGAACTAGATTAACTTTTTTATCAAAATCTTTTCCTACATATTTTTCGAAAAACTCTACAGGAGTTATGTTTTCAATTTTGTGATACTTATTATCTTTATCTTTGTATTCATAAGTGAACTCAGTAACTGGTGTTCCTAAACATTTAGAAACGATGTCATAAACTCTGTAAAGTGTATCTTCTTTAACTGATTGAATTTGTGTCTTATCAGCACCTTGTGCAACAAGTACTCTAATTTTCTTCATTCCATTTTTAAGATGTTTATCAATTTGTTCATTCATATCTGTTGTATTTCCTGAATGGAATGTTTCAGGCATAATTGATTTGGGAACTGCACCATATTTTTTAAGTAAGTTAGCAAAATATTCTCAGTATCCACCATCTGAAGCAACATTTCTATTAATTAAGTGATAAACTTCTCTATTTTCTAATGGCAAGTTCGCTGTTTGGATTGCATAATTTAAAAATGTATTTGCTTTTTCAATTTTGTCATAGAAAGCAAAGTAGTTTTGTGAAAACTCAAAGCTACTTACATTTAAGTTTTTAGCAGCTTCAACTCTGGCCATATTTAATGAAGCGAAAATTCAACATCTTCCACTATTTTTTTGTGATGTTATATCGCCTAATGTTGTTTCTATGTCAAAAACGTGATCGTGTTTGATAAATGTTTTATGATCAAAAACTGTATTCTTAATACCATTTTTGATGATTGAGTTTTGAATCATTTTATTGTTTGATTTTGATTCAAATTTTGACTTAAATCCATCTAATAAGTTTTTAGTTACATTCATTTTTACTCCTATATACCTTGTAAATTAGTTATTAATATAGTTTAGTTTAATTCATAATGTATTACAATTTAAATTATGAATAATCAAGAAACTATTAAAGCAGTTCCTGATGTTAAATCAGGATCTGTAAAATTATTTTATGGAATTATACTATTAACAAGCACTGGTGGATTGTTTTTATTATCATTATTATCAATCTTCTTTATGTGAATTGATTTACTAATACTAAATTCAATGTCAAAATGGTTTTATCAACTTTTATTTCTAATAATGATGATAATCGTCCCTTTTATTGGAATTATGATTCTGAGTTTTATAAAACCGAAAAATGAATCTCAAAATGTAATACTCTTGAGCATCAAGTTCTTCTTCTATGCATTATTCTATGGAATTGTAATCGGAACAGCTTTATTATTAATTAGTTTTGGAACATACACATATGATAACTCTGCATTAGAAATTATCAAGTATGCATCATTGCAATTAGCATCAGTTATTTTAATACCAGTAGGAATATTATTCTTGACCGGAATATTAGGAATGTTAAAAATTATTAATGTAAGATCACTAATAGTAATGATTTCAGTTCTATCATTCGCAATATTAGTTACATTCTTAATTTCATTCTTTGCTTTTAGACAAAGAGATAACATTAACTGATGAATCGGAATTTTAATGGTTGCATTAATCTCATTATTTATGATTCTTCAATGATATTCAATTAGAAAAACAGCTGATTATGTCGAGTATATGAGTAGAAAATCATTAATCACTTTAGGGATTCAGCACGGATTTCAGTTATTTATTTCATTAGCTCAACTACTTTATTTCGTTATTGTTATATTAGTTAAAAGAAGATAAAACAATTTACTCTCAACACTAAGGTGTTGATTTTTTTGTTAAAAACGCAAAGAAAATACACAGACCTAAATCTGTGCATTTGAAATTTTTTGTGAAAAACAATTAGTCAAATTATTTAACAATTTTTGTAACTGTTCCTGCACCAACTGTACGTCCACCTTCACGGATTGAGAATTTTGTTCCTTCTTCAACAGCGATAGGTGCGATTAATTTAACTTTTAAGTTAACATTTTCCCCTGGCATAACCATTTCACGTCCTGGTTCGAATTCAATTCCCCCTGTAACGTCTGTTGTACGGAAGTAGAATTGAGGTTTGTAGTTTTTAAGGAATGGAGTGTGACGTCCTCCTTCTTCTTTTTTAAGAACGTAAATAGCAGCTTCGAATTCTGTGTGAGGAACGATTGAACCTGGTTTAGCTAAAACTTGTCCACGTTCAACTTCATCACGGTTAACTCCACGAAGTAATAATCCAGCGTTATCTCCAGCTTGTGCTTCTTTAAGGTTTTTACGGAACATTTCGATTCCTGTAACAACTGTTTTCTTAGTAGGTTTTAATCCAACGATTTCAACTTCGTCGTTTAATTTAAGTGTTCCACGTTCTACACGTCCTGTAGCAACTGTTCCACGTCCTGTAATTGTGAAAACGTCTTCAACAGCCATTAAGAATGGTTTGTCAAATTCTTTAACAGGTGTTTGGATGTATGAATCAACTGAATCCATAAGTTCCATAATTTTTTCTTCGTATTTTGCATCACCTTCTAATGCTTTAAGAGCTGATCCACGAATGATTGGAGCATTGTCTCCATCAAATCCGTATTCTGAAAGAAGTCCACGGATTTCCATTTCAACAAGTTCGATCATTTCTTCTTCACCTTCAAGCATATCTACTTTGTTTAAGAATACAACGATACGAGGAACCCCAACTTGTTTAGATAAAAGAATGTGTTCACGTGTTTGAGGCATTGGTCCATCTGTTGCAGCAACAACTAAGATAGCTCCATCCATTTGAGCTGCCCCTGTAATCATGTTTTTAACATAGTCAGCGTGACCAGGACAGTCAACGTGTGCATAGTGACGTTTTTCTGTTTGGTATTCGATGTGTGATGTGTTAATTGTGATTCCACGTGCTCTTTCTTCTGGTGCGTTATCGATAGAAGCGTAATCACGAGCTTCTGATAATCCTTTTTTAGCTAAAACTGTAGCAATAGCAGCAGTTAAAGTTGTTTTACCATGGTCAACGTGTCCGATTGTTCCAACGTTAACGTGTTCTTTACTACGATCAAAATCTAATTTTGCCATGTAATTTCCTTTCTATTTTATATATATAAAATTGTTTAATAAATGTATTGTGTTTTAGCGCCAAAACCAACCTATGCCTAGCCTTTCATCTAGGTCCTGTCCATTTGTTAAATTAGCACATTAATTTTATCAAAAATAATTTTTGAAAACATTATTTCCAATAACATTTAAATTAGTTTTTATATTGTACCACAAAATGCAATTTCTGTTATTTCTGTCTAATAATGAAACTAATAGAGATGCAGTTTTATATAAAATCATCAATTAAATTTAATAAAAATATATGCGATAAATAATACTAAAAATTTCTAAAAATTAATTATATAAATGCACAAAATTCAAGCAGCTTGATAGTGCAAAATATTGGTTATTTTCGGTTTTGTTTAAAAAATAAATAAAGTAAAATAATGATACATTAAGTTACAAAACGTTTTTAACTTGATGTTTAAATTTATTTCGAAATAAAATCAAACAAAAAAGGAAACAAGATGAAAAAAACTTTATTTGATAGTAAAAATTATTTAGATAAAGTGCATGCTTGATGACGTGCTGCTAACTATCTTTCAGTTGGGCAAATGTTTTTAAGAAACAACCCTTTACTTAGAGAAGAGTTAAAAGCCGAAGATGTTAAGATGTACCCAATTGGTCACTGAGGAACAATCCCAGGACAAAACTTAATCTATGCCCACTTAAACCGTGTTATTAACAAATACGACTTAGAAATGTTCTACATTGAAGGTCCAGGACACGGTGGTCAAGTTATGATTTCTAACTCATACTTAGATGGAAGCTACACAGAATTATTCCCAGAAATCTCACAAGATGAAGAGGGATTAAAAAGAATGTTCAAGAGATTCTCATTCCCTGGTGGAACTGCATCTCACGCTGCTCCTGAAACACCTGGATCAATTCACGAAGGTGGAGAGTTAGGATACGCATTATCACACGCAACAGGTGCTATTTTAGATAACCCACAAATCATTGCTGCTACAGTAATCGGTGATGGGGAAGCTGAAACAGGACCACTTACAGCAGGATGATTCTCATCATCATTCATTAACCCAGTTAATGATGGAGCTGTATTACCAATCATCCACATCAATGGTGGAAAAATTGCAAACCCAACAATCTTAGCTAGAAAATCAGATAAAGAAATCAGAGATATGTTAGCTGGATTTGGATGAGAAGCTATCTTTGTTGAAGCTGATGTTTTTGACCAAAGAGGAATTCACAAACCAATGGCAAAAGCATTTGACAAAGCTATTGAAAAAATCCAAAAGATTCAAGCAAAAGCAAGACAAAAATCAGCTGAAGAAGCTACAAGACCTATTTGACCAGCTCTTGTTGTTAGAACACCAAAAGGTTGAACAGGACCTCACACATACAATGGTTTAACATATGAAGGAAGCTTTAGATCACACCAAGTTCCTCTTCCTGTTACATCAGAAAAACCAGCTACATTAGACTTATTAAAAGAATGATTAACTTCATATCATCCAGAAGAATTATTTGATGAAAATGCTAAATTCAAAGCTGAATATGCTGAAATTGCTCCTAAAGGTGCAAAAAGAATGGCAATGCACCCTATTACAAATGGTGGTGTAAACCCTAGAGCATTAAATTTACCAGAATGAACACAATTTGCATTAGACATCAAAAAACCTGGTTCAGTTCAAGACCAAGATATGGTTAACGCTGGAAAATGATTTGCTGAAGTAATCAAAATGAACCCAGATAACTTCCGTGTATTCGGACCAGATGAAACTAAATCTAACAGACTTTACGATGTTCTTAAAGTTACAAACAGACAATGATTGGAAAGAGTAAATCCTGAATTAGATGAAGCTATCGGACCAGTTGGAAGAGTTATCGATTCACAATTATCAGAACACCAAGCTGAAGGATTCTTAGAAGGATACGTATTGACAGGACGTCACGGAATGTTTGCTTCATACGAATCATTCTTAAGAGTTGTTGATTCAATGCTTACACAACACATGAAATGAGTTGCTAAAGCAAGAAAAGTTCACTGAAGAAAAGATTATCCATCTCTTAACGTTATTGCTACATCAACAGCATTCCAACAAGATCACAACGGTTACACACACCAAGATCCAGGTATTTTAGGTCACTTAGCTGACAAAAAACCTGAATTAATTCGTGAATACTTACCAGCTGACTCTAACACATTATTAGCTGTATTAGATAAAGCTTACAGAGAAAGAGATGTAATTAACCTTATCGTTGCTTCTAAACAACCAAGAGACCAATTCTACAATGTAGAAGAAGCTAAAGAATTAGTTGAAAAAGGTCTTAAAGTTATTGATTGAGCTTCTACAACAAAACCAGGTGAAGAACCAGACTTAGTTGTTGTTGCATCAGGTACAGAACCAAACTTAGAAGCATTAGCATCATTAGAATACATCAACAAAGCATTCCCTTCACTTAAAATTAGATTCGTTAACGTAGTTGATTTATTAAAATTACGTCACCCAAGCATTGACCCACGTGGATTATCAGATGCTGAATTCAACGCAATCTTTACAAAGAACAAACCAGTTGTATTCGCATTCCACGGATACGAAGGTCTTATTAGAGATATCTTCTTCTCACGTCAAAACCACAACTTATTTGTTCACGGTTACAGAGAAAACGGAGACATTACAACATCATTTGACATTAGACAAATGAGCCACATGGATAGATTCCACATCTCAATCACAGCTGCTAAAGCAGTTTACGGTGATAAAGCAGCTGACTTCGTAAAACAAATGGAAGAAAAAGTTGCATACCACAACAGATACATTAAAGAAGTTGGAATTGACATTGACGAAGTTAGATTCTGAAAATGATCAGGTCTTAAAAAATAAGACAAATACTTTATAAGTGTTAAAAGATAATCAAAAACACCTTAGTATAAACTAGGACACAAAAATTGGACAAAAGTTTAATTTGTCATAACACCTCAAGAT